>JAISGJ010000020.1 GCA_031263105.1 Coriobacteriales bacterium | reverse complement strand
GTCCCATGTCTACCCGGGGTGCCCTGTCAATTAATGGGGGGGTTTCACCCAATTAACTAAACAGTTGGTTACCCCCCCCCCCCCCCCCCCCCAGCTCGCTCCGCTCCGCTCCGCTGGCTTGTGCTATCATTGTCCCTGCGCGTTCTGCAGGCGCGCGTCATATCCCATCGGGAGCTGTCTTTATGGCTGAGAGGCGATTCGTTCGCGACCGAGAGGAGCGTTCCGGTAATGCGGGGCGCCAAAGCGGAAGTGCTCACCCCACTTGCTCCGCGACCTCGTCAGGCTGTGGTGGCTCTCCCCAAAAAGGAAGGAAGACCATGCGCAACACGAGGGTTCTGGTTCTGGTGGAGGTGGCGCTGGCGGTGGCACTTGCCGTCGTGCTCAATTTCATCCAAATCCGTCTGCCGTTCAACATCGCAGGCGGCTCCGTCAACCTGTGCATGCTCCCCATCGCGGTCGTGGCGCTGCGTCGCGGCCCGGTGGCCGGGGCGGTCGCGGGTGCGCTGTTCGGCAGCATCGATTTGCTCCTTGAGCCGTTCGTCCTGTTCCCGTTGCAGGTGATCCTCGACTATCCCGCCCCCTACCTGCTCTTCGGCCTCGGTGCGGGGCTGTTCTCGGGCATCTACCGCAAGGCTGCGGAGCGCGACGGACGCCGCGTGACCGGCGGCTTCGTCGCGGGCAGTTCCGCCACCGTCGTCGCTGCGGTGCTGGTCGGCGGCGTCCTGCGGCTGGTCTCCCACGTGGTCTCCGGCGTCTTCTTCTTCTCGGAGTACGCTGCCGACTTCTTCGCGGAGTACCCCGGCATGCTGCAGGCCGGCCCTGCCGACGTCGGCCTGAACGTCTGGATATACTCCCTTATCTACAACCTGCTCTATATCGTCCCCTCGGTTGCCGGCGCACTCGTCTGCGCCCTCATCGTCATCCCCGTGCTCGCCAAGGCGGTGCCCGCGCGGCGCTTCGAAGCGGCATCTGCGTCGTGAGCATCCTTTGGGAGGAATAAGATGACTCCCTATCTGGCGCACGGGCCAGCAGTCGGCGCTTCCTTGGTGCGGCAGCTCGTCGGCCTTGTGCCGCACGCGCAGTGCGCCTTGGTGGTCGCCGGGTCGCCTCGGTGCGCCGCTCCCGGGCTTGTCCTGGGGCTGGCGCAGGAGGCAGGCTTCGTCGTGGCCGTCGATTCAGGGGGAGAGGACCTGCGGTCCGCAGGCCTTGTGCCCCAGCTCCTGATCGGCGACTTCGACTCCATAGGGGGCGACACCCTCGCGGCGCTTGAGGCCGCAGGGGCCGAGGTCATGAGCTTCGATGCCCACAAGGATGCGACCGACTTCGAGCTTGCGCTCAAGGAGCTGAGGTCGCGTGGCTTTGTTGCCGTCGTTGCGACCAAGGTGCTCGGCGGGCGCATCGACCATGGCCTCGCGGCGCTCGCCTGCCTTGCCGCCGCCGCCGAGGCAGGAACGAGGGTCGTCATCGCCGAGGAGGACGAGTGCTGCGTGTTCTTGAGCGCGAAGACAGGCTGTCGGCTTCACCTCGATTTCGCCGCCGTGCCCCCTCCCCGTTTTATCTCCCTCATCCCCTGGGGAGGGGACGTGACGGTCTCTATCAGCGGCGTGGAATGGGAGCTCGAGCATGCACGTCTGCCCCTCAACGGGTCACGGGGCGTCTCTAATGTTGTGGTTGGCGAGGATGTGCATATCGAAGCCCACCAGGGCACGGCCTTGGTCGTGCTCGAGGGCTGAAGCGGGTGGGGTTATTGTTTGTTCACAGGGCATCCAATTCCCCTCCCTCGGAGGGGTGGCACGAAGCGCCGGGGTGGTTCAGGGCGGCGGGTACGCCGCCCTAGCGCAGTGAGCGCAAGCGAACGGAGCGTCGCATAGCCAGCAGCGAAGCTGCGCCGCACTTCTAAGCGCGTAGGGCCTTGCCTGCCTTGAGGCATTTGGTGCAGACGTTGGCGCGCTTCACGTGGCCGTCTTGGTTGATGGTCACCTTCTGCACGTTGGGGCGGTACACGCGGTTGGTCACACGGTGCGAGTGGCTGACGTTGCGTCCCGCCACGGGGTGCTTGCCACAGATTGCACATACCTTCGACATCTTTGACTCTCCTTAGTGCTCGTCAAAACTCACGCTTGTCAGATCCTTGCCGTATCAGTTCAAGGGCTGGGATGTCCCAGCCCTAGAGATTCCTGGTGGTCGGAGACGGACTTGAACCGCCGGCACGGGGATTTTCAGTCCCCTGCTCTACCAACTGAGCTACCCGACCACTGTTGTCAATCCCCCCTGTGCACAAGCTGCGTGCGCAGGGAACCCTGCTCTTCCGTGGGTGGTCGCAGGCTCCCACCCGACCTCGCTGAAAACGCGGTGCGTTTTCCGGGCGCTCGGTCCCAACTGAGCTACCCGACCACTGTTGTCAACCTTCCTACACACACGCTCTGTGCGCAGGGGCGCTTTAGAGCACAGCCTTGTAATTTTATCATCACGTCGAAAATGGTCAAGTCGATTCTTTTTCTTTTATCCCTTGACAGCAGGGGGGGGGGGGGGGGTATTGTGGGGTTTTGATTTTTGGGGGGCCAGGGAGCGCCCTGTGCCCGCAGGGAAGCCCCGTCAGGGGGGCTCAGACAGAAGGGGAGTCAGCCATGGCACACACACGAACGACCTTCCGCAAGGCCCTCGCCGTCCTCTTGGCGGCCGTTCTCGCCCTCTCGCTCGGCGGCCTCGCCCCGGCCTACGGGGCAGAAGGGGAAGATAGCGGCGACGCGGCGGCTGGCGTGGCTCCGCAGGAGGTAATCGCCAGCGGCAACTGCGGGGCGGATGGCAGCGAAGGGAGCGTCACCTGGTCGCTCGACGGGGACGGCACCCTCACGATTACCGGCAGCGGTGCGATGGGGGTGTACAACTATGCTGCACGCCCTTGGGGCAGCTACGGTGATGCGATAACTCATGTTGTCATCACTGGGGGCGTGACCTCTGTCGGAGGTCGTGCGTTCGCGGGTTACGGCTCTCTCTCCTCCGTCGACATTTCTGTGGGTGTGCAATCGATTCAGTCGGAGGCATTCCGCTCCTGCACGTCCCTCAAATCCGTCACCATCCCTTCGTCCGTGTACTGGATTGGGGATTTTGTCTTCGGTGGCTGCACCTCCCTCGTCTCCATCGTTGTTGACGACGACAATGCGTATTACTCGACGGACGGTCAGGGCGCCCTCTTCGATAACGGCAAGACGGAACTTCTCCAGTATCCAATGGGCAGCCCCGCAGTGAACTACAGCATCCCTTCGTCTGTGAACAGGATTGCGCAAGAGGCGTTCAACGGATGTCGCTCCCTTTCCTCCATTTTCATCCCTTCCTCTGTGTCCTCGGTCATTTTCGGTGCGTTTCAATACTGCACGGCCACCATCTATTGCAAGGCATCGTCCAAGCCCAGCGGCTGGGATAGCGAATGGGATGGTGACCATGAGGGCGAAGTTTTCTGGGGGCAGGTTGAGGCAGGCCTCCTCTACAGCGTTCGGGCCGCAGGGGAGGCGGGCGCTGCCTACGGGGACGGGGCCTACGTCACAGGCTACAGGGGCGCGTCCGGCGCCGTCTCCGTCCCCGCGACGCTCGGCGGGCGGCCCGTGGTCTCCGTCGAGCTGAACGGCGTGAACCTCTCCTCGCTGGACGTGTCGGCGTGCGGTGCCGCGCTGAGGAGCCTGTCCTGCTTCTACGACGGCCTCACGGAGCTCGACGTGAGCAAGAGCACCGGGCTGGTGAGGCTGGACTGCTCGGACAACCTGCTCGAGTCCCTCGATGTGGGCGGGAGCGCCGCGCTGGAGGAGCTGGACTGCTCCGGCAACAGGCTCTCCTCGCTCAGCGTGGGCGCGAACGCAAAGCTGGAGCGCCTGAACTGCGCAGGCAACCTCCTTGCCGCGTTGGACGTGAGCAAGAACGCCCAGCTCGCCTGGCTTTCCTGCTCCAACAACAGGCTCACGGCGCTTGACGTGAGCGCCGGAGCGAACCCCAAGCTCTCCTGGCTCGCTTGCGCCTACAACCGCATCCCGGACTCTGCCGCCCGTCGCGTGCTCGTGGCCCGCTTCGGCGACTCTTCGATCCTCCCGCAGGACGCCCCCGCCCCCTGCGCTGTGGCCTTCGACAGCCGGGGCGGCAGTACGGTCGCGGGCCGCGCCGTGGCGGCGGGCTCCGCCGTGGGCGCGCTGTCCGTGCCCGTGCGCACAGGCCACGCCTTCCTCGGCTGGTTCACGGCTCCCTCCGGCGGCGCACGGGTAACGGCCTCCACCGTCGTCTCCGGCGGCGTGACCTACTACGCGCAGTGGAGGGCCAACACCTACACCGTCACCTTCAAGGGCTTCGACGGCAGAGTGCTCGCGCAGCGGAAGGGCGTCGCCCACGGCACGGCGGCGACCGCGCCCAAGGCATCCGGTCGCGCAGGACACACCTTCACGGGCTGGGACAGGGCGTTCGGCAGCGTGACCTCCGACCTCACCGTCACCGCGAAGTACAGGGCGAACACCTACACCGTGAAGCTCGACGCTAGCGGCGGGAGGCTCGCCGCCAAGGCGGCGTCCTTCAAGAAGACCTACGGCCAGGCGCTCGGGAGGCTCGCGGCCAAGCCCGTGCGCACCGGCTACACCTTCCAAGGCTGGTTCACGGGCAAGGCGGGCGGCATGCAGCCGAAGGCGACCGCGAAGGTCACGAGGAACCTTACCTACTATGCGCACTGGAAGGCCAACGGCCCCGTCGTGACGCTGAACGCCAACGGCGGCAAGGTGGGCAAGACGGCGACCGCCTCAGTGGTGAAGAAGAAGGGCGCGGCGGTCGGCACCCTCGCCAAGCCCGTGCGCACCGGCTACGACTTCCTCGGCTGGTACACCGGCAAGGCCAAGGGCACCAAGGTCACGGCCAGGACGGCGGTGACGAGGAACGTCACCTGCTACGCCCACTGGAAGGCCAAGACGTACACGGTGAAGCTCAACGCCAACGGCGGCAAGGTCGGGAAAGCGACGGCAACCTCCCTAAAGAAGAGTTATAACACGAGGCTCGGCAAGCTCTCGACCCCCAAGCGCACCGGCTACACCTTCCTCGGCTGGTACACCGCCAAGTCCGGCGGCACGAAGGTGAACTCCGCCACGAGGGTCACGAAGGCGGTCACGCTCTACGCGCACTGGAAGAGGGCGCGGTAGCGTAGCGCCCGTAAGGGCGGCATATGAGTAGGGAGGGGACGGCAGGCAGGGTTTCTGTCCTGTCCCCGCCCCGGTTCCGCCCTGCCGCTGCTGTCCCGTTCCGTTCTGCTCTGCCCTTGGCAGGGCACAGGTGCAGAAACCGACGACGACAGACTGCCAAAACCGACGGTTACAGGGCGCAGAAACCGACTGTTATGACAGGGTTTGGTACCGGCGCTATATTACGAAAATCGACGACATTGTAGACATTTTTCTGAGCAGCAATGGAAAGCAAGCGCGACGTCTACCTTGCCAGGCTCATGAAGCTGAAGAACAAGACGACGAGATTACCCTTCTGTGCCGTGGGCGGGCTGCCTGCGGTCAAAAGTATGTGTCCACCGCAAACTCAAACTGCTCCATAAAGATGTGCTTGAAGGGAGCGGCACTGTTCTGTTCATAGAAGATGAGCATCGCCTTCTTGTAGTCCACTGAGTCCACCGTGCGGAACGACATCGGCGGGCAGCCACCGTCCATCAGCAAAGCGTTGCCCACAATCCGCGCCGTGCGCTTGTTTCCATCCATGAAAGGCTGGATGTATGAAATCAGCAGCAATGCAATCAGCGCTTTCTCGAACACGTCGGAGTTGCCGTTTACAAGTGCGCACATTTGCTCGAGCGCTTCCTTTATCTGAAACTCGTTGTCCAAAGGGTGGTAATTCGTGCCGGAGATGCCGACGCGCCGCGTTCGGATGTTTCTGTCCACGCCCAAGTCTTTCACGAGCAGGCTGTGGATGCTCTCGATCGCGGATGCTGACAGCAGTCTTATGAAATCGCTGTTCCCGACGATGAAGTCGATTGCGTCTTTGTGGTTGAGGAGCATGATTGCCTCCTCCTTCGTCTTGCCGGCTGCTGTCTGTTTTTCCTTCAGAAGGCGCTCCGTCTCAAGTAGCGAATACGTATTGCCTTCTATTTGCGACGACTTCCAGCTGAGGTCAATGGCGAGCCGTTCCAACTCCTTGTGATAAGCTGTTTCACTCAAATCCGAAACGTGCCTCGCGAATACCTGCTGTAGCGCTTTGAGGCGCTCTTTCTCTGTCGGCGTGAACAGGGACGCCTGTGGCAGTATGTCGCGTATCAGCGCCCAGTTGAAACTTTCCTGGACATCCCTTTCGTCGATTTCTTTCTCGAAATACGAGTCGATATCGATTGTCTCCAAAAGTCTGTAGGCGGCTGTCAGCGCGTAGCGTGTCGCCTTGCCCCGCCCATGCACCGTAACCATGCCGTCCGCAACGAGTTTCACCAAGTCGCGCTTAACAGTAGCAAGGCTTGCGCCTCCGGCCGCAGAAACAATTTCATCTATTTTTGCTTTACCCGAGCTTTTGATTGACGAGAGGATACGGTTTTCGCGATTTGTCATGTCCGATTCCTTTCGGCTCATACCCAACAGGCTTACGGCTCAATTATAACAGGTTGCGAGCCGTAAACTAACATCCTATGAGCCGAAATACGATTCCCGCTGCCTTCCGTGTCTACGCTTTGCGAAGGCGGCGGGCGACAAGGATGGTTGTGCCAAAAGCGGCGAGTGCCAGAGCTGTGACTGTGAGGATATGTGAGGAGGTGTCGCCGCTTTTCGGGAGCGCGCCTGCGCCGGAGCCACCGGAGTCGGAGCTGCCGGAGTCGGAGCTGCCGCCGTTACCGCCGCCAGTGCCTCCCTTGGTATCGCCGTTGCCCCCGCTGCCGTTGCCCCCGTTGTTGCCGTTGCCCCCATCGCCTTCCTCGGCACCGCCTCCGTCGCCGTTGCCCCCTTCGTCGGAGCCGCTGGCCTTGACGGCAAAGGTAAGGGGGATCTCGAGCACAAAGCCGTTGTCGCCGGTTATGTGCAGCGTTGCGGTGTAGGGGGTGGAGCGGGCTGCAAGGCCTGCGACGGGCCGCACGCTGATGGTGGCGATCCCGCCGCAGGCGATTATGCTGCTCGATAAAGGCATCGTGACGGTGAAGGCCGCAGCGTCCGCCGCTCAGGCGCGCACGCACGCCGGTGAGCGCAGCCGTGCCCGTGTTGGTGATGGTGAACCGCTGGGCGGCAGGCGGCCTTGCATATCCTGCGGTCACCGTGTCGAAGGCCTTGGAGGCGAGGTCAGGCGAGGCCGTGTGGCTTTCCTGTACTGTGGCAAAGCTCGTGTTGCCAGAGTCAAGCTCGCTGTTGAAGACTGCTGACTCAAAGCCTTTGATCCTTATCGTGTATGCGGTGGCGTAGTCAAGACCGCTATAGGAGACAGTGTAGATGGTGCCGGTGCCGTTCCAACGGTCAGCCGCAGGAGCGAGCGGGATGGGAGCTCCTGAGCACGGTTGAAACTCTACCGTGCCAATGACGTCGGTGTCCATGGAGACGTTGAACCTGATGATGACGTCGCCGCCCACATTCTCCGCTGAGCCGTCAGGCTTGACCTCGCTGATGGCTGGTATTACAAGCGTCTCGGTTCGCGCTCCTGGGCGTGCGTAGCTCAGCTCATGGTCTTTTCCGCCCGCCACAAGGCCGACCCCGCCCAAGCTGGTGCCGCCGTCTCCCGTTGTGGGAAGCCAGAAGCAGACCTTGCCGGCAGATGTGGTCACCACATCGTTGATGCCGTAGACGCCGCCTGTTGCGTTGGCGACGGCAGAGCAAGGAATCCCATCTATGATGCCGACGGTCACAGACACATTGTCCGCCATCGCCGGAGAGCCCACGGTGAGCGTGTTGGCATAGATTGCGGCACCATTGCTGTTTCTGGGCAGGATCCCGTTGCCGTAGGCAGCCCTCCCGCTTGTCGCCCAGACCGAGCCGCCGTCTATGACGACAGAGGCGGCGGGGCTGTTGTCGTATCCGTTGCCGATGTCCTGGGAGTTCGAGTTCCTGCCTTCAGCCGTGACGCTGCCGCCGGTAATGGTGACGGCGCCTGCGATGCTATAGGCACCGCCGCCGATGCCTGCGGCGGAGATGTTGGGGCCTCCACCACCGGTCGCCGTAAGTCCCGCCCCGTCACTGGCTGCCGTTATGGTGAGGTTCGCTCCTTCTCTGAGCTGGAGTCCGGCGCGGCCACTGCCGCTTTTCAAGGTGTTCGTGCCCACAAGCGTGAGGGTGAGCGAGCCGCCTTTCACGTCGAGCGCGGCGGCGTTGACGGTGCCCGACACATCGACGGAGAGGTTCTCAAGCGTCAGCTTCGCATCGATGTTCTCCATGAATATCGTGTCTTTTGTGGTGGCTCCGGATATGCTCAAGGGGGTGGAGCTCAAGATGGTGAGGGTATCGGAAGCGTAGCTGTAGTCGTCGCCTTGCGTGCCGCCCGTTACCGTAAGTCTCCGGCGTCCAAAGGCTCAAGGGCGAACAGAAGGGAGTCCCCCCAGCTTCCAAAACCGATTGTCAGGAGCAGGGCCGCAAGCACAAGCGATGCCGCTCTTGTCCCTAGTAGTTTGATTCATCTAAAATCAATGATATAATCACTCCTGTCATCTACAATGAGAGGAGTGGTATCAATGAAACCAAAGTATGACCTGGTACATCTCAGCATGTCTGATCGC
>JAISGJ010000012.1 GCA_031263105.1 Coriobacteriales bacterium | reverse complement strand
AGATGAGGTGCGGCATCGGCACGTGCGGCCGCTGCGACATGGGCCGCCGCCGCATCTGCCTCGACGGCCCCGTGTTCACCCTGGAGGAGCTGCGCCAGCTGCCCGGCAGCGTGCACTGAACGACAGGCGGGTTGCGTCGCCGGAACTGCTGGCGGACCGGCAGGTGAGCGGAGGAGCGTTCTGCCGCTGCTTTCGTGCTGCCGCCTTCGCGAGATGCGCATGCTCAAACGGGGCGACGAGGTGCTAGAATAGGCGTACGATGCAGCAACTTGGTTCAAAGGAGAAGCTATGAGCAATGGCCTTGGCCGCGACAGCTCATACAAGGATTGGCTGAAGGAACTGAAACAGCGGATACGCCGAAGTCAGGCGAAGGCAGTAATTCATGTCAATGCCGAATTATTGGAGCTGTATTGGAGCATTGGTTTCGACATAGTATCCAAGCAGGAAAGCGAGGGCTGGGGCAGCGCGGTCATCCCGCAGCTGAGCCTAGACCTACGAGAGGAGTTCCCCGAAGTCCAAGGGTTTTCCGAGCGCAACTTGCGCGATATGCGCCGTTTCTATTTGTCCTACACCCAGCTTGGCGTAATTCGGCAACTGCCTGTTGCCGAATTGGGGAGCGGGGCAGGCCAGCACCCGTCGACACCCGCCGGAGCCTCTCGGGGCTTGCATGCCAACTCCCTGTGCCCGACAATCACAGCCATACCTTGGCGGCACCATATGGCCATTGTCGCGCAAGCGAAGTCATCAGGCGAGGCCCTGTTCTACATCAACAAGACAATCGAGGAGGGCTGGAGCAGGACGGTGCTTGTCAACAACCTGCGCTCCGACCTCTACTCCCGCCAAGGCAAGGCACCGAGCAACTTCACAAGGCTTTTGCCCTGCCCGCAAAGCGACCTCGCGCAGGAAATCATCAAAGACCCCTACAACTTCGACTTCATCACCTTGGCGAAGAAGCACCGGGAGCGCGAGCTGCAAGACGCCCTGACCGACAACCTCTCAAGGCTGATGTTGGAGCTTGGGCAGGGCTTCGCCTATGTGGGCAAGAGGGTCAACTTGGTTGTAGGCTCCAAGGAGCTGGAAATCGACGTCCTCTTCTATCACCTGAGGCTGCACTGCTATGTCGTTGTGGAGCTGAAGGTCGAGGAGTTCGAGGCATCCTTCATGGGGCAGCTCGGCACCTACGTCTCGGCGGTCGACGGGCTGCTCAGGGCGGACGTCGACAACCCGACCATCGGCCTGCTCATCTGCAAGACCAAGGACAACGTCTATGCGGAGTACGCCTTGAAAAGCAGCAGCAAGCCGATAGGGGTTTCCACCTACGAGATAACGGAACTGCTGCCGGAGGACGTAAGGCCGTCACTGCCGACCATAGAGGAAATCGAAGCTGCCCTAAGCGACGAGGAATGACCGGTCGCGGCATCAAACCGTTTCACCGTCTACGGGCGACAGAGGGACGGCAGCCGCCACATCTGTCTCGACGGCCCGTCTTCACCCTGGAGGAGCTGCGCCAGCTGCCCGGCAGCGTGCACTGAGTACAGACCAACAGCCTGCCTGCCCCGCGCACGATGAGTTTGCGAATGTCACAACATTTATAACCTCAACCAATGCACTGAGTTCAATGCGTTTGATAAAAGGGAGTCTCGATGGAATATCCGGTTTCATCCTAATGAGCGATGGGACAGAGAACTCCCTATTTAACAAACAAACCGGGGATATTTCAATCGCATGTGCCAAGCTGATTGATGCTGTGGCTAAATCTCCAACAGACAGAAAACATAAACGTTACAACCAGAAGCCTTGCTACAAGAAAGAAACCGAGCAGCTATTCGAAACCAAAATCAGGGAAAACACAAGTGATGATTGTTCTGTTGCAATACTTGGGAGACGAATTTCAAATGGTTGAAACCGCAGAGACATGCGGGAGGCGGAAGGATAATGGGGAAGACAGATAGTCGATGAATACTTCAGGTTCTCTGATCGGGCTCGCCCATGTTTTGGCCAAGCGCACCTGTTTGAAAGCGCCAAGGAACAACCTGTCAAGGGGACGGACGCAACCTGTCAAGGGGACGTGCACCTTGACAACTTCTCTGGGCAGCTTCTGGCTATTTGCCGACCTTCAGCACGACTCCGCAGTTGACACCGGTCAGCCTTAAGGGCTGTCTGACGGAGAGCCCCGCCCTTTTCAACGGGACGAGCGCCCGGTCGCGCTGCCCCCGGTCTTCTCCCGCAAGTTGCCGAGGAGGATTTCATGTATGCGGAGCGCGCCTACGACATCAACCCCGGGCAGGCGCTGGTCCTTTACACGAACTACGCCTGCCCGTTTTGCGCCGGGCTCTATGAGGCGACAAGCGAGGTCGAGGTGGTCACCAGAATCCTCCTTGTCGACAACCGGTCTGATCGGTTCGCCACGCAAGACGTCGTCTCGCCCTATATGCTGAGGCTCTCCCGGGTCGATGAGGATGGGTTCATCAGGATGCAGGCTGTTCTCTATGGGAGCCAGGACGAGTGGACGGGCCTCAGCGACGGCGAGGTGCTCGCTTGGCTAAATCGGCAGTCCGGTCAGACGTGGTCTGCGGGAGAGCTGGCCGCAGAACTCGACGAGTTGGAAGAACTTGAGAACGAAGCACCGAAAAGCCTGCTGCATGTCCCAACGCTGTACCTCAACGACAACAAGATACTGTAGTTCGCCCTCCACAGTGCCAGGCGCCACCGCCTGTTCGAGGAGAAGGGCTGCATGGCGTTGCCGGATGTGCTTCGAACAGTCAGTGTGTCAAGGGAACGAAAAGCACGTCTTGCAACAAGGGCGCGCGTGTCAAGGGGACGTAAAACTTGACAGGTCAAGCGTCGAGTTTGGTTCAAGTTTTCGCTGCACTCGAGGTGGTGACGTGCATCAACGAAGCCCATGTATTTGATGTATACTGTCGCTATTGGTTTGAGCCGCGAAGCGCGGGAATGAGGTTGATGGCAATGGCAATACCTGCTGCGAGAGTAGATGTCGAGGTGGAGCTGGAGCGGCGACGCATGGAAGCAGCCTTGCTGCAGACAAAACTTGATGTGGATGAGTTGAACTATAGGGTTAAAGCCGTCGAAGAAGGCACGTCCGAATTGATGCCCGCCGACGATGTCTGGACTTCACTCGAAACTATGGGTTTTTGATGGCGCGTGTCGTCTATTCCGACACGGCCCAGACTGACCTTGCCGCAGCCATCTCGCTTATTCACGAATACTTCGAATCTCGAGAGCTGATTGAGCTCGGAGAGAGGCATGTCGTCACATTCAAGGCCGAGATGCGGGCCAAGGAAAAGTTGCTGCGGGAAGCCCCGCAATTATATGCAGTTCGTCAGGATGGATATTTCAAAAATGCCACCAGGAAGTTCCGTTCATATCTAGTCCACTGGTTCACCGTTTTCTACTCCTATGAAGAGGGTGAGGATGAGGTCGTGATTTGGTACATACGATCATCAAAATCCGACTATTCCAATATCGTTTATCTGGATCAATCTCGAACAACAGAGTAGCCTTCTGAGCGCTGACCGACGTCTACGCTGACAGGGGGACGCATAATCTGTCATCACCTGCTTGACAGATTATACGTCCCCCTGACACTCGTCTGTCACTACGCTCGAGAGCCTCGGCTTCACCGCCGACGGTCGCGCCGTCGTGCTCTGCGGCGGCCCCAGCCTCTTCAGCACCTGCCTGACCAGCCTCGAGCGCCTCGGCTTCGTCGCCTCCGACATCATCACCCCCTTGGAGATGAGGATGAAGTGCGGCATCGGCACGTGCGGCACGTGCGGTCGCTGCAACATAGGCAGCCGCTACATCTGCCATGCTATACTGTGCTGCATGAAGCAGCACGCTGACAGCATTGTCTTGTATCACTCATCAACTGTCGAGGTCGCTGAGCCGCAGTGGGACTTTGCTGCGGGTACCGACAGCGAGCGTAACGATTTTGGCCTGGGTTTCTATACCTCGCTTAATCAGGAGCAACCTGTCATGCTGCTCTGTGACCGCCCGCAGGTTGTCCTTAACCAATATCGACTGGACCTCACGGGCCTGCGCACCAAGTTTCGCCAACGCGTAGTGCAGGAAAGAGCGATGGTCGATGAGCAGGTGGCACAGGTTAAGGAACAGCGGTTCCGCGAGGGTCAGTTGCTCAGCGAGATACTGCGAGGGAAGGTCGACGATGGACCTCAAGTGCTATGAGCGTGAGCTGAACGGCTTTGAGCTGGCCGTCTGCGAGAATCAGGGGGCGCTGTTACGCGATTGCCAGCAGGATTTCGGCGTGGATGCCTGCGACTTTGCTGAAGCGTTCATGACCGGTCCTGTCGCCGCCAGTATGGACGACCCGGTTTCGCCCTACCACAACAACGGTACCCGCCAAATCGGCACAGCCGTCCTGCGTCAGCGGCCCATAAAGCCGTTTTGTGACGAGACGCTCAATCCCGACGCGCTGTATTGGGCCGGTTACCTTTATCGCTACTGGTCTTGGTGGCTGGGCGCCCGCAGTCGAGATATGTACAGCGTCGTTGCTGTCGAAGAGATGCTTGCGGCCTACGGTCTGCACATCCTGAGCCCCGAGCGGGCCATTGCCAAGCTGCTGGAGCGCAACACCGTCAGCGTTGAGGCAGCAGATTGAACCGCGGCGAACTCCGACGGGTTGCAGCGCAGACCATTGCGGTTGTGGAGGCCGGGCAGTATGTGTCGCAGGAATCGGGGCGAACCTTTGCCATCGGGCAAGCCGTTGCCCAAAGCATTCGAAGCACTACGGTGTTTTCTACAGAGGAAATAAAGGCCGTGGAGAATGACGTGCGAAGGGACACCGTGTATACGGTCAAGGCCCTGTCCACGCTGGACGGAGCGGCTTGGCTGCGGCGGCAGACGGGGCGTGTGCCGACCATCCTCAATTTCGCTTCAGCCAGGCGTCCGGGTGGCGGCTTTGAGAACGGGGCCATGGCTCAGGAGGAGGACATAGCCTACCGTTCGTCGCTTTACGCCTCGCTGCGTTCCCGGTCGGAGTATTACCGCGAGAGCCTGGATGACTTGCGCGAGGGGCTCTATTTCGACAAGGCGGTCTTTACGCCTGGGATGGTGGTGATTCGTGATGCCGACTATCGCCTCGTCGATCCCTGGGACTGTCACTGTGTCTCGGCCCCGGCGCCCAACCGCGGTGCGGCGCTGCGCAACGGGACGAGCGAGGCGACCGTTCGGGCGGCAATGCTGAGGCGCATCCAGCTGGTGCTGGCGGTCATGGCCCAGACCGGCGCAAGCGACATCGTCTTGGGGGCCTACGGCTGCGGCGTCTTCAAAAATGACCCGAACTGCGTAGCCGAGCAGTTCCACGCCGTGCTTGTCGGCCAATGCCAGGGCATCCGCTTTCAGCATGTCCTTTTCGCTGTCCCCAACCAATGCTCCCCCAACCATCAGGCTTTCGCCCAGCGTTTCGCGCGACAGGGGACAAGTACGGAACTATCACCCGCGAGTTGCCGAGTGGTGTGACAAGGGGACGCTGTGACAAGGGGCGGTTCTTTTGTCCCGTCCCCCTGTCATGCGCAGCACCGCGCCGGGCGCGGACATCCGGCTCAACGCCAGCACGGACGGCAGCGTCTATCTCGTGGCCGCGCAGACGGAGAAGGGCGCGGCGGCGCTTGAGGCGTGGCGCCCCTTCCTCGAGGACGGCGGTGCGGAGGCCGCCCGCTCCGCCTGCCCCACCTGCCACTGCTTCGACATCAGCCAGGAGAACAGGATGCAGGAGGGGGAGCGCTTCCGCTGCTGGGACAGCTGCATGTTCTCCTCCTACACCGAGATGGCGGGCCACCACAA
>JAISGJ010000175.1 GCA_031263105.1 Coriobacteriales bacterium | reverse complement strand
AAGCCCCGCAGCCGAGGAATCTTCGGCTGCGAAGCAGCCGACCGCAGGCAGGAGCGCCTCCCAGCCGCAGTCGGTCGCTTTGCGTTCCGTGGGCCTGTCGGTTCCATGGGCTCACCCGCTGCTCCGCAGCTTCGCCCCGCGACAGTCCACCGGACTGGCGCGCCGTCCTCGCTGAAAACGCGGTGCGTTTTCCGGGCGCTTGGACCCAAAGATTCCTCGGCTGCGGGGCTTCGCCCCTCCGCTCGGAATGACAGTGGGGTGTGACAGTAACGTCAGGCCGCGCCCTCTGACAGGCCCCGCACGCGCCGTCCCCCTTGTCCCGCCATTACTGGTATCATAGAGCCTCACCTTTTGCGGAGAGCTGACCGAGAGGCCGAAGGTGCTCGCCTGCTAAGCGAGTAGCGGACACAATCCGCTCCGGGGTTCGAATCCCCGGCTCTCCGCCACAAGCCCCGAAAGACTCCCTTGGGATTCGAAGCCGCGAGGGTGAGGCCGTCGCAAACGTGCCAGCGGCACGTTTGCAGGCTGTGACCTATGAGGCGCCACCCCCCTTGAGCCTGATGGCCTCTTCGGCGAAGCCTTCGGCGTAGGCGCTGGGGATGACGATGGTTCCTTGGGACTCCTTGACCCCCTCGCTGAGCAGGTGCATCGAGCGCAGGCGGAATGCCATCTCGTCCTCGCGGTAGATTCTTGTCGCATCAAGGAGCATCGAGGCGATGTCCTTTTCGACCTCTGCCAGCACGACCCTGGCGTCCTTCTCGCGCTCGGCCTTGGCCTCGGCCGCCATGTCGTCTTGCAGCTCCTTCGGAATCACCACGTCGCGGATTTCGACGGACAGGATGGAGATTCCCCAGGCGGATATCTTCTCCTCGATCGCCGTCCGCAGCTCCTCGTCGAGCTGGACCCGATGCATGGCGACCTCGGCGATGCTTTTGCGGCCTATGGCGTCGCGCAGCGCCGTCTGCGAGGCGAGGGAGACGGAGTCGTAGTAGTCCTCGACCTCGATGCAGGCCTTCTCGGCGTCCCAGACGACCCAGAAGATGATCGCGTCGACGTTGACGGGCACGAGGTCGGCGGTCAGGGTCTCCTCGGCGCCGAAGCCGGTCAGCATGACGCGCTGGTCCGCCCTCAGCGCGATGTGCTCGATGAAGGGAATCGTCACGTACAGCCCCGGCCCACAGGTCCTGCTGTACTTGCCGAAGCGGAGAACCACGGCCTTCTCCCACTGAGGGGCGATGTGGATGGTAAAGACCGCCAGCACCGCAACGACGACCGCTGCGGAGAGCACCCAGATATCGACGGCGGAGGCCACCAGGTATCCCACGGCGGCAGCCACGACGAACATGGCGACGAAGGTGAAGGCGGAGAAGACGATCCCCGCGTTCTCGTCGGTATGCCGTGTCTTGGGGGAGCTGTAGGACTCGATCCTCGAAGCCTCCCGTCGCTCGACGCGACGTGCGCCCGAAGGGCTCTCCTGCTTCTTCTTGTCACGCATCGTAGTACTCCCTCTTCTCTTCGGCGGCACCGAGCGCCGCTTCCTCCAGGCGCGACGCGATGTCCTGCATGCGCGCACGGGCGTCCTCGAACGTCATGCCGGTCGAGCGGTATTGCCTGACGCAGTCTTCGACGATGAGGTCGATGGCCTCCTCCGCGCTTTCCTGATTGGCCGCGACGTTCTTTTGGACATACATGCCACGGCCTCGGATGGAGACGATCAGGCTGCTCTGCTCCAGATCCTTGTAGGCCTTGGTCACCGTGTTGTAGTTGATCTTCGCGCTGGTGGAGAGGCTCCTGACGCTGGGCAGCTGCTCCCCCGGCCCAAAATGGCCGGTTCGTATCAAGTAGGCGATGCGGTTCCGCAACTGAACCCAAATAGGCAGGTCAGAGGTATCGTCTACGGAGAAGATCGTGTCGTTGTCATTCGAAGGTCGCACACTATCACCTGTTCATGTCTCGTTGGACGCGCATACGGTCACCGTTTCCTGTTCCTGTTCCGCTGGGCAGGGGCGAGGTGCGGGGCAAAACGACTCGGAATCCGGCACACAAGCATCAAGCATCGTCTCCCTAGTGTACTCCGCAGAGGACTATCACGTACCGCAGGCAGAGTCCTCCGAACAGGCAGACCACGTCGGACAGGGGAATCGTCCGGCACTCCTTGGCCCTGAGCGTATATGCCTCGAACAAAAAGGGAATGACGACCCCCATTCCCACGACCCCGATAGCGGAGGTGGAGAGGAGGTTCGGGCTCGTCAGCAGGGCGACCGACTTGTGGGCGGCAGGGTTCGAGAGGGCGATTGCGAGAAAGGCGGCGAGCAAGGCCGCCTCCGTCAGCAGGAAGGCCACATGCGCCTTCTGGAGCGGCCGCGCCGCACGCAGCAGGAGAGTCTGTCCCTTGATGAAGTAGTCGATGAGCAGGACGAGGGAAATGCCTGCGGAAAGCGAGGAGAAGGGGAACAGCGCGACGAGCGCCCAGGTGTTCCAGAACGGCACCGAGGCGTTGCTTGCCAGGAAGACCCCCGTATAGACCATGACCGCGAGGGAGCAAAGGCAGCACAGGACTTCCAGCACCTTGCGCATCCGGCCCGTGATGGCCGAGAGGTCGAAGAGGTTGGCCAAGGCCAAGGCCATGCCGACCAGCATCTCCAACAGCAGCGCATAGGCACCGAACGTGATGACCGTCGCATGGGGCTTCGTGAACAACGACAACGCGTCCTCGGGGGTGCCGAGGTCCCAGAGCAGGCAGAGCATGGAGAAGACCAGGGCCCCTAGGCCGATGGTGTAACAGCGGGCCATCAGGGACTTGAAGGCCCTGGTCAGCCGATACTGGTGAGTCTGCCCCTTACGGTGGAACGCAAGGCTCCAGGCGGACATGACGAACAGCGCGCCGGCCGCAGCCCCGCTCAGAAAGAGATACAGTATCACCAAGGTGTCGAACAAGGGCCCTCCAAAATTCACCACTGTCATCCCGGCCCCCACTGTCATCCCGGCCCCCACTGTCATCCCGGCCCCCACTGTCATTCCGGCCCCCACTGTCATTCCGAGCCCCACTGTCATTCCGAGCCTGCCGAGGAATCTTCGACCGCGCAGCGGTCGACTGCGGTCGGAAGACCCTCCGCCCCACGGTCGACCGCTTCGCCAAAGATTCCTCGGCTTCGCTCGGAATGACAGTGGGGCTCGGGATGACAGTGGGGGCCGGAATGACAGTGGGGCATCAGTGGGGCCTGACCGCTAACCCCCATTATCGTACATTCAAGCCAAAAGTGGAATACCTATTGACTGAATCAGTGAATCGGTGTACTATATCAGTAATGATAGCCAAGGAACGGCCCAGTTCGGATCAGAGGGAATCGGGATTTGGCAGAAGGAAGGAGTGGGTATGAGTGAGAAGGATAGTTCGGTAGTTCTCGGAAGGCGTACTTTTGTTGCGGGTTTCGCAGCGGCAACAGCCACATTGGCCGGAATGTCGCTTGTGGGTTGCAACGACAACACGTTGGACGAAGTGCCGCCAGAAGTCGAGGGGCCTGTAGTGCCTCCCGGCGAAGAAGGGGCGACGTGGTACAGCACGCCCTGTTGGCACAACTGCGGTGGCCGCTGCGTCAACAAGGTGCTGATCAAAGACGGGGTGGTGCTGCGCCAGAAAACCGACGACAGCCACGAAGACAGCTATGGCTGGCCCCAGGCGCGCGGCTGCATTCGCGGCAGAGCCACCCAACAGCAGGTCTTCGGTGCCGACCGTCTCAAATACCCGATGAAGCGCAAGCACTGGGAGCCCTTGACCGGCGGGGACAAAAGCCTGCGCGGACGCGACGAATGGGAGCGCATCAGTTGGGACGAGGCCCTTGACTACATTGCCGCCGAGTTGAAGAACGCAAAAGAGAAGTACGGGAACCGGTCGATTTTCTTCATGAACATCATCAATCTCGAAGGCTATTGGGGCGGGCTCCTGAGCGCGTTTGGAGGCTACGTCGATTCGAGCGCGACGCAGTCGACAGGAACCTTTGCCTACAACACCAGGGCTTTTGGCTGGGCAGAAAAACGCGCTAACGACAGAATGGATCTTGAGAACTCGGACTACATCGTGTTATGGGGGCACAATGCGGCGTGGTGCGCCTTCGGCAACCCGTCCTATTATCTCAAGCGCGCCAAAGAGGCGGGGAGCACGTTCCTGTTCGTTGGCCCGGAATACAGCGTGACTGCCGGATTTGTGGACGCGGAGTGGATTCCCGTTCGTCCTGCCACCGACACGGCGCTCATCTGCGCCCTCGCGCACTCGATGATAACCCGCGACAAAGAGGGCTCGCTCATAGATTGGGACTATCTCAACCGTTGCACCGTCGGATTTGATGCAGAGCACATGCCGACGGACGCGAAAAGCGACGAGAACTACCGCGATTATATACTGGGCGCATACGATGGAATTGAGAAAACCGCAGAATGGGCGAGCGAGATTTGCGGGACGCCCGTAGAGACCATTCACCATCTTGCTGATATCCTGGGTTGCAAAAACGTGGTGTCGATTCATACCAATGGAGCTGCAGCACGCAACAACGGAGCGGAGAACTATCCGCAGGCGCTTATGACCTTGGGGGCCATGGGCGGCCATTACGGCAAACCGGGGCATGCCTGCGGCAACGACCAGTACTATAGTGCGATGAACAACGGCAGGACTTTGGCCATCATAGGGCAAAGCGGCCATCCCTTCCAGTTCACCACGGCAAACAACCCTATCGACGACAGCCTCAACTGCAACGAGATGTGGCGCTCCATATTGGACGGAAAATATATCAGAACCGGAAACATGTATGCAGGGCAATACGACGAGCCGGAAGAGCGGAACCTCGACATTCATGTGATTGTCAGCGAGCAGCACAACCTTTTGCAATCCCAACCCAACATCAATGAGGGAATCGAAGCCTTCCGCAAGGTGGACTTCGTGTGCTCGCAGGCGTATACCATGAAGACGGACACCAAGTACTCGGATATCGTCTTGCCGATCTGCACGCGCTGGGAGGTTCTGCGGGACAACTGGTACGCGACCCAGGCGGACCGGGAGAACGCCTTCACTCATCGCAAGATCATCGACCCGCTTTTCGAGTCGAGGAGCGATTACGACGTTGCAAAAGAGCTCGCAGGACGCCTTGGTCTGGATTTCAACACCATCGTGCCCATGGACGAGAAGCAACTCTGGTTCAATGCGCTGCAAGGCGGCACGGTTGCAAATGAGGATGGCTCAACGTCGCCTTTGTGCACCATAAGCCAAGAGGACTTGGATCGATACGAGGTTGAGGGCACGCCACAAGAAGGAGCAGTCTCTCTGGAGAAGTTTCTCGATGACGGCGTGTACAGGGTCAAGAGGTCGAGCGATGATGCCTTCGTGGACATAGCCTACAAAGAGTTCAGGGAGGATCCCGAGAAGAACCCCTTGGACTCAGCCAGCGGAAAGATGGAGATATACTGCCAGGCAAAAGGCGACCTTTTTGCTCGGATAAACGGGAACAGGGAGGGCTATGTGACGGTTTCGCCCTTGCCCAAGTACCTTGAACAGCACGAGGGCTACAAGGACAGCTTCATCGACTGGGAAAACCGGGTGCCCGGCCCCTATCCCCTCCAAATGACGCACGTCCATTATCTCCGTCGCGCTCACACCGACTATGACAACCTACCATGGCTGCGCGAGGCGATGGTGGACCCTGTTTTCATCAACAAGGACGACGCCGAGGCAAAAGGAATAGCCAACGGCGACGTTGTTCTCGTGCACAACGACCGAGGAAAATTCATACGGCCCGCTTCCGTGAGCCGCTGCATAATGCCCGGGGTCATCGTGGTGCCGCACGGCGCCGGGGCCTCCATCGACGAGGCGACGGGCATCGACAAGGCGGGCGCGGACAACATACTCACGAGCTCGAGCAGCGCCACATCGACGCAGCTCAACGGCTGGAACACAACGTTGGTCGCGTATGAGAAGTACACGGGTGACATCGACCTGCTCCCAGACTGCGACTGGCCGCTCGACATACCCATTGCCGAATAACGAGGAGGAAACTATGAGTCAGCTTGGATTCTTTTTCGATGCCGACAGCTGCATCGGTTGCCATAGTTGTCAGGTTGCATGCAAAGATGTTCACCGTCTTGAGGTGGGAGAGAACTTTCGTCACGTAACCACGTACACGACAGGGTCATACCCCGATGTCGGCATGTATCATGTTTCGATAGCCTGCAATCATTGCGTGGTTCCGGCATGTTTGGCGGTTTGCCCCGTAGGTGCAATCTCCAAGGATGAGGAAACGGGCGTCGTACTCATCGACAAGGACGCCTGTATCGGATGCAAGACCTGCATCAGTGCCTGTCCGTATGAGCAACCGGTTTTCCTCGAAAAAGAGGGCGTGGTCTTCAAGTGCGACAGCTGCATACACCTGCGCAAGAATGACGAGATGCCAGCTTGTGTGGGGACTTGCCCCCAACGTGTTCTTGAATTCGGGGACATCGACGAGCTCAAGGCAGCCCATGGTGGGGAGGAGCTGGTGGCCGACATTGTGGTGCTGCCGGACTCCTCGCGAACCATGCCGAGCCTTGCAATCAACGTCAAGCCGATCATGTTGGAGACAGACTACAACGAGATCTATCTCTAATGGGCAAAGACACGGAACTCTATTTGAACGTCCGGGTCTTTCTCTATGAACTTGGGCACAGTGTTTTCGGTGGCGAGCCGAACGGCGAGCTTCTGAGCTTTCTGGTTTCCGATGAGAACAGGCAACTTCTCAAGGTGACGAGCGAGGACTTTGGAGGCCCCGCTGCGCACTTGGCTCAGACCTGTGCCGAACTCAAGGCTCAAAGCGAATCCGACACGTGCGGTGCGGTACTTGCAAACCTGAAATCGGACTATACGCATTTGATTCTCGGTCTAGGTGGCAAGAAGGAATCGTACCCTTGGGAGTCGTATTACATGAACTATCGCAGGATGCTCTTCCAGGAAAGCACGCTCGCGGTTCGTGAGTCTTACCGCAGGTTTGGATATCGGGCTCATGCGTATGGCCGAATCCCCGAGGATCACTTCTCTCTCGAGTGTGCCTTTATCGCAGAACTGGGAAAGCGAACCATCGATGCGTTGTCTCGCAATGAGAAGAGTGAATACCGGGGTCTCCTCAAAGGACAGCTCGTGTTTCTCAAAGAGCATCTTCTGAAGTGGGGGCCACGCTATGTGGCAGACCTTCGGATAGATCGACCCGAGAGTCTGTACGCAGCGGTGGCGGAACTGATCGTGGATGTCGCCACGCGTGACTATTCACTCCTTGGAGCACGTATTGAAGAGGAAGACTATGCCTTATGAGCTTGGCCGTATCACTCATAGTCGTTACCGTGGTCGCAGCAGCTATTCGTAAACCTCTGAAAGCTGCCCCTTGGGTCTTTTATCTCTTGTCTTTACTCTTTGCAATCACAGCTCTGTATCTGACAGTCAGTCCGGTTCCCAATACCCTGGTACGCTCAATCGTGTATGCCGTGCAAAAAGGACAGGTCGCCTTCTCGCTGTTCGCCCTCGTGATGTTCGTAGGTGTCTTCGACACGGAATCCAAGGTGCGCTCTTTTCTGGGCCCTGTTCGCGCCGAGCTTTCAATTAGCGCAACCCTATTGCTATGCGGTCATTTTCCGCTCTATGCCAGCAGCTATTTCGGTACGGGACTTCAAGTTCTCGCACGACGCCCGTCTGTGCTGGCATCACTGCTGATTGCAGCGATTTTATGTATCCTTGTAGCGCTGTTGGCCATAACATCGATCAACAAGGTTAAGCGGCACATGAGATCAGGTACATGGAAGCGCCTGCAGGCTCTTTCTTATGCGTTCTTTGCGCTTATCTACTTCCATATGCTGGGATATTTCATCGTGCCCGCCTTGGAAGGCTCCACCACATCGGCGGTGAACCTAGGTGTCTACACCGCAGTGTTCTCTGCCTACGTCGTTCTTCGCATTCGCAAGGCTTTGAGGGACAGGCATCTCAACATTCTGAAATGTCGCGATACGGAGACATTCAGGACACACGCACAGCAGTGATAGGTTGTGCCACCAACCGGGCATTGCGAGAAATTTAACCGGCACTTTGCGAAACAGCAGAGGACTCCCTTCCCATGCCCTCACATCAGTTCGTAGGTCAGTCCTTGCTGGGATGCCAGTCTCTCGAAGAACGCTTGAGGCGTGAGCACGGATGTCCGGGCGCGTGCGAAGCCCTGTGCGTCACGGCTCAGGATTGCTTCCGCCTTGGTCTTTTCTGCGCAGCGCTCGATGAGGCAGTCTTCGAAGTCCTCCCATTTCTCTGTCGTCGCCCAGCGCAGGTCGTCCTCGTCGAGGGAGCAGACGTGCAGGAAGGACAGGCTCTCGCGAAACGCGTCCTGCAGAGTGCCGCCGTCCGTCTCGCCGCGAAGGATGTAGGCGATATCCGCGAACGACTGGACGCTTGCCCAGAGTTCGGCATCTCCGAACTCGTGCATCATCCGCAGCCGGAAGGCATCCGCATGGTAGGGCTCCCGTCCGGCGAAGTAGTCGATAAGGACGTTGGTATCAAGCAAGAGCCGCATGCTCGGCTTTCCGCTTCTCCTCGATCGCCTGCTTGAGCGTCTTGGTGCCGCCCTGCGAGTAGTCATGCCCGCTTACCTTCAGGCTGAGCATCTGGGCCTCAAGGCGCTCTCGTTGCTCCGCGCTCAGACGTCTCGTCGTTCCGGTCTCTGTGGGCCTGCCATCGTGCTCCGCACAAGGCAGGCTCCCAAAGGCGAGCACGTAGCGATAGGCCGAGTTGATGAGCTGCGTCGGGGTCGCGCCGATGCTCGCAAGCATGCTGTTGCCGCGCTCCTTGACCTCGACAGGAACTCGTGCTGCCACAATGGCATCCATCTCGATTCCTTTCCGCCTTGCGCCTCGTTTTGTTTAACGGTTTTACAGTATAGAGGAAACCGAGGTTCCTGACAAGCTATCAAGCCGAAAACTCCCTGAGTCCCTGCCCCATTGTTTCTGCTCACCCCACTGTCACACCCCACTGTCACGCCCCACTGTCATCCCGAGCCCCACCGTCATTCCGAGCGAAGCCGAGGAATCTTTGGACACGCAGTGTCCAACCGCCGGTCGAAGGGCCCTTCGACCTGCGGTCGACCGCTGGCGCGGTCGAAGATTCCTCGACAGGCTCGGAATGACGGTGGGGCTCGGGATGATAATGAGGTTTGAGCAGAAACGCTCATTTGCCCGCGCCTCGGTTCCGCGCACGTACTTGACAGCGGTGCGGCAATGGTCTACTATTCAGTTTGCCTATTTTCATATATAAATATGAAAATAGGCAAACTAAGGGTTCGGTGTCGGGACGGGAGACGGCAGGCCGCCCAACAGGGGCATCGGGCATCGGTTGTAGGGCGCATGCAGTCTCCCACAGGGAAGTGCCGAGTGCATGAAGGAGACAGGAGGAGCTATGCCGGAAACCAAGAGGAAGAAGAGTGGGAAGGACAGGGCCTCGGCCCGTCGCAACCCGACCGACAGCGGGTTGAGCCGTCGCAGCTTCCTGAAGGCCACGGCTGCGGTGGCGGGAACCGCTGCGCTGGGGGGCAGCTGGGGCTGCAGCCTCTCCGACGAGGGGATGCCAACGGCTTCCAGCGACGAACTCAAGACAGGCAGATGCATGTGGGGCGGCTGCTGGGCATGTCGCAACCAGGTCGTGGTACGCGACGGCAAGGCCGTCAAGGTCGAGACGTATCCTCATGAATCGCGTCGCAACAGGGCCTGTTTGCGCGGGGTCGCTCAGATTCAGCGGCTCTATAACCCCCATCGCATCAAATATCCCTTAAAGAGAACAAGTTGGAGTCCCGATACCCCCAACCTCCAGAACCGAGGCCTCGACGAGTGGGAGCGCATAACGTGGGATGAGGCAATCGGCTACATGGCCGCTCAGTTCAACGATGTCATCAAGAAGTACGGGTCGCACGCTTTTCTCGCCATCACGGGAACCGGTACGAGCGGCCTGCTTAACGGAGTCTACGGCCTGGGCGGCCGTTTGACGGGCATTCTCCAGACTTCCGGCTTGGAGTCATGCGTCGACTCGGCAATCTACTTCGGTGTGGCGAAGGTCTTTGGCGGCAGCGGTTGGGACTTCCCCGGCAACGAGGACGAGCTCGACACGCTCAACGCGAAGCACGTTTTCCTCTGGGGCAAGAACCTGTCCGAATCGGCCATCCAGCAATGGCGCCTGCTTTGTGACGCGAAGGAGCAGGGCGCTCGGCTTGTGTTGATCGACCCGTGCAGAACCACGACCGCGAATCTTGCGGATATTTGGATTCCCGTCCGCCCCGCCTCGGATGCCGCCCTCATTCTGGCAATGACGAACGTGGTGCTCGAGGAAGGGCTTCAGGATGACGACTACCTGCTAAGCGACACGGTGGCTCCCTATCTGGTCAGGGCCGATACAAAGGAATACCTGCGCATGAGCGATTTGGGCGTGGAGCCGGTAGCCGGTCCTGCGGATGCCTATGGCCAGCCGACGACCATCGACCCGCCCGTCGTGTGGGACTCTGAGGCCAACGCGGCCCAATCGAGCCTCGAGTCTGCAAGGCCAGAGCTTCACGGTTCCCATACCGTGCAGGGACATGCCACCACGACGGCCTTCGATCTGCTCGCAAGCCATTATCGGCAGTTCACTCCAGAGAAGATGAGCGAGCTGTGCGAAGTGGATGTCGAGACCATAAAGATGCTTGCCAGGCTGTATGCCGACGGGCCGACCTCCAATTTTCCGGGCATGGGCCTACAGGCATACAACAACGGCGTGCAGCTGGGATTCTCGCTCGGAGTGCTCATCGCCGTGACCGGGAACATGGGCAAGCCTGGCACGGGGGTCTCCAACACCTACTTTCCCATCCCAACGAACATCGCCTACAACTATCCGACCATGACGTTCTCCAACAGTGTCCCCATTCTCGAATTGCCGAATGTCATGGCAACGGGCACGTGGAAGGGGGAGGACTATCCGATAAAGGCCCTTTTGTGCGAAGGAAAGAACCTTCTCAATTCTGTAGTCAATGCAAAACTGGTCAAAGAGGAGGTATGGGACAAGCTCGATTTTATCGCTGTCGCCGACATAGCGTTCAACGAAACGGCTGCCCAGGCAGATATCGTGCTGCCCATAGCCCACTATTACGAGACCGAGGACATCTATGCCGCCGGGCCGGTCTATGAGCTGCTCCATACGGACAAGATCATGGAGCCTCAGTTCGAGGCCAAGCAGGACGGTGACGTCTATCGTCTCCTGGCAGCCCAAATGGGCATCGGTGATTACTTTACGCGCAGCGACGAAGAGGAGCTGCGCGAAAGTCTGAACATGCCGCAGTACATCAGCGCAGGCATCACACTGGAATCGTTGCGCGAGACACAGACCGGCCGCTGGGGACAGCCTTCTCCTCCGCACTCTGACGGCACGTATGTGAATGCGACCGGCAAGGCTGAGATCTATTGCGAGAAGCCTCAGCCTCGCATAGAGTTCGGCCAGGCATTCGACCGTGATGCCGAACGTCTGCCCCGTTGGTTTCCGCCTACGGAGGCATGGCCTGGATCCGAGGCCATGAGCAGGTACCCCCTGATCCTCACGTCCGAGCGCTCGCGCCACAGGATGCAGACGTCCGGTTGGGACGTGCCGTGGCACCTTGAGATTGCCCCTGAGCCCGTTTTGAAGATGAACCCGGACGATGCAGCGGCGCGAGGCATAAAGACCGGCGACTACGTCGAGGTCTTCAACGACCGAGGCAACGCGGTCGCAAGGGCTGCCTTGAGCGCGCATATGCGCCCCGGAATGCTGATGTATCCCAAAGGACTGGACGGAAGCCAGTTCAAGGCAGGGTCGTTCTCCCACTGCAGCACCTCGGTGTACGACCCCGTCGGTGTGAACTCGTCATTCTTTGACTGCACGGTCGAAATGCGACTTTGGAAAGAGGAGGTGTGACCATGGCTGCAAAACGCCTGGGACTGGTAGTGGACACCAAGCGCTGCATGGGCTGTCATACCTGTGCCCTTGCATGCAAAGCCGAGAACAACCTACCTGACGGCACGTTTTGGAACCGCGTCATGACGGTGGGCGGCGAGGCGATCGATACGAGCGCCGGCACGTATCCGAACGCCACAAAGCTCTACCTCACCGTATCCTGCCAACACTGCGAGAACCCTGCCTGCACGCGCGTCTGTCCTGTGGGCGCCACCACGAAAGACGAGGAGACCGGTATCGTCCACCAGGACTACGACAGGTGCATAGGCTGTCGTATGTGCATCGCCGCCTGTCCCTACACAGGGGTCAGGAGCTTTAACTGGGAGGAACCGAAGTACTCGATAGACACCACCTTGGGAGGCGCACAGGTTCCCTTGCATCAAAAGCACGTGGTGGAAAAATGCGTCCTTTGCGAGCACCGGCTGATCGAGGGGGAGCTTCCGTCCTGCGTTACGGCCTGCCCTGCCTACGCCCGACACTTCGGCGACTTCAGCGATCCCGTCTCCGAGGTCTCCGGGCTCATCGCTGCCCGTGAGTACAAGCAGCTTCTGCCCGAAGAGGGCACCAGCCCGTCCGTCTACTATTTGGTATGAGGGAGGAGACACACATGACCGAGAGCATACAACGCACAGAGGCGCCCTCCCGCTCCAAGGCGCAGCTTATGGCAATCGTCGTTGCGGCCGTTATCGCTGTTGTGGGGATAGGGCTGTGGGTGTTCCAGTCCACGGCCGGTTTCGTCAACACCAATATGCGCAACCTGGACAGCTGGGGGCTGTATATCATCGGCTTCATGTGGTTCGTGGGGCTGTCCGCAGGCGGGCTTATCGTCTCGTCCGCCCCCAAGGTCTTCGGGGTCAAAGGCTTCGGGCCGATCTCCAAGGTGGCGGTCTGGGCCTCCATCTGTTGCACCGTTCTGGCCGTGGCCTTCGTCGTGGTCGATCTGGGGGGTCCATTGCGCGTCTGGCACCTGTTCGCCTACGCCAACATGACCTCCCCGCTGATGTGGGACATCGTCGTGCTGAGCGTCTATCTGATCGTCTCGATAGTCTACCTGTGGGCCACGCTCAGGGTGGAGGCAGGCAAGGGCTCGCCCAAGGCCTTGCGTGTGCTTGCGGCCATAGCACTCGTGGCCGCCGTCATGGTCCATACCGTGACCGCCTGGATATTCGGGCTTTTGCAAGCCCACGAGCTGTGGTACACCGCCCTCCTGGGGCCTTGGTTCGTCTCCAGTGCCCTGGTGTCCGGCCTGGCGCTGGTGCTCGTCATCGTCATCGCGCTGCGCAAGGCGGGCTACCTTGAGCTGGGGCAGGAGTATGTCTCCAAGATGGCAATGTTCCTTGGCATCTTCACGGCAGTGGACCTGTACTTCTTCGCCTGCGACCTTCTGACCTCGGGCTTCCCGGGGGCATCCGGCGCAGAGGTGGTGTCCCTGCTTGCGGCAGGGCCGTTGGCCCCCTTCTTCTGGAGCGAGGTCATTGTGGGCGTGTTCACGCTGCTGGTGGCCTTTGTGCCGAGACTCCGCACCACGCCGTTTGCCGCCGCCGCCGCCGCTCTCTCCATCCTCGCCATCCTCTGCAAGCGCATCCAGCTGCTCGTGGGCGGCTTCCAGATTCCCAACATCGACTACGCGACGGTGAGCACCGGCCCTGCGCTCACCGAGGCAGGTTCCGGCCTCGCCTCCATGGCCCCTGCGCTTGTCTACGTCCCCGCGCCCCTGGAGCTCGGGGTGGTCGCCGGGGTGCTGGCACTCGGAGTCCTGCTCCTGCTGCTAGGACTGCGGATCCTGCCGTTGAGGCCGGACGTCGAGAGGCACTGAAGGCGGCGCTGAGGGAGTGCAGGCTGTGCGGGGGGCTGTTACTGTACGCCCCCCCCCCCCCCCCCCCCCCCCCGGCGCCCGGGCCCCCCGGGGCGCCCCGCGCGC
>JAISGJ010000058.1 GCA_031263105.1 Coriobacteriales bacterium | reverse complement strand
ACTCTCGTTGTTACCGGTGTCTGCAAAGCATACACCGGTAATGAACCTTCGGCCCAACTCCGGTCCCACCAGCGATAAGAAAACAAAAGCCCCACGAGGGGGCTTTTGGTTTCTTATGGTCGCGGGGACCGGATTTGAACCGATGACCTTCGGGTTATGAGCCCGACGAGCTACCAGACTGCTCCACCCCGCATTATGTGCGAATAGACAAGGTACCACGTTTGGTGGTGGTGCGCAAGCGCAATTTTTCTAGCGGTTCGCTTGTCTCGACCCACTGTTACTGTTCACACCCCACTGTCATCCCGAGCCTGCCCCCACTGTCATCCCGAGCCTGTCGAGGGATCCTCGACCGCGCAAGCGGTCGACCGCAGGTCGAAGGGCCCCCCGACCTGCCGTTGGACACTGCGTGTCCAACGATTCCTCGGCGGGGCTCGGAATGACAGTGGGGGACCGGGGCGGCGGCGGAGGCCGGGGCGGCGGCGGAGGCCGGGGCGGCGGCGGAGGCCGGGATGACGCGGTCCTCCCTACGCCTGCTTGTCGCCTTTCAGGGGGTCCTCCCTACGCCTGCTTGTCGCCTTTCAGGGGGTCCTCCCTACGCCTGCTTGTCGCCTTTCAGGGGGTCCTCCCTACGCCTGCTTGTCGCCTTTCAGGGTGCTTTCCAGCATCTCGCCGAAGGCGCCGGCGGCGGTTGCGAGGCCCTGCATCTCGAGCGGCATGAATATCTTGGTCGCGTTGCCGTCGGCGATGCTTTGCAGCGCGTCGAGGTAGCGTATGGTGATGAGGTCTTGCGTGGGGCCTCCGTCGTGGATGGCGCTGAAGACGTTGCGGACCGCCTGGGCGTCGCCCTCTGCGAGGAGGATCTTCTGGGAGCGCTCGGCGTCTGCGATCTCCTTGATGGCGGTCGCCTTGCCCTCGGCCTCGAGGATGGCGCTCTGCTTGGTGCCCTCGGCGCGGGCGATGGCGGCGGATCTGTCGCCTTCGGCCTCGAGGATCATGGCGCGGCGGTCGCGCTCGGCCTTCATCTGGCGGTGCATGGCCTGGGTCACGTCGGCCGGCGGCTCGATGCGCTGGAGCTCGACGCGCACGACGCGCACGCCCCACTTGTCGGTCGCCTCGTCCAGGATGTCGCGCAGCGTGATGGTGATCTTCTCGCGGCTGGTAAGCGACTCGTCGAGCTGCATCTCGCCGACGACGTTACGCAGGTTGGTCTGCGCGAGCTTGGTGGCCGCCAGGTAGAAGTTCGTCACGTTGTAGATGAGCTTAAAGGGGTCGGTGGCCTCGTAGTACACCACGGCGTCCACGGTCACGGCGACGTTGTCCTTCGTGATGACCTCCTGCGGCGGCACGTCGACGACGTTCTCGCGCATGTCCACCTTGGTCACGCGGTCGAGGAAGGGGATAAGGAGGTGCAGGCCCGGCTCCCAGACGCGCAGGAACTTGCCGAGGCGTTCCAGCACGCCCTTCTCGTAGGGGCGGATGATCCTGATCGACCTGAGCGCATATACCAGCACCACAAAGACGACGACGATGCCGATGATGGTCACGGGATTCAAGAGTTCGATGATGTCCATAGTGCCCTTCTCTCTGGTGTTCCTGCGGTGATTCCTGCGGTGTGACGCCCTGCGGTGTGACGCGACGCGTTGCGCTTAACGCAGTACTTCTTCCACGACGAGGTGGACGCCGTCCACGCGCAGCACCTTGACCGGGGTGTCAACCGCCAGTCGGTCGCCTGCCTCGGTGCTCACGTTCCACACCTCACGGGCGACACGGGCGCGGTTCTCGCCGGAGGGGGCGTTGCCCTCGATGATGTGCCCGGTCATGCCGATGAGCCGGTCGACGCCGCTCTTGGTCTGCTCGGCGTTGGCCGTCAGGCGTTTGACGAGCGGGCGAAGCACGACGAGCGCGACGATGGATGCGGCCACGAAGAGTATCCACTGAAACGCAAGATCCAAGCCGAGAAGATTCGCGGCGAGCGCAAATGTCGCACCGATTCCGAAGGGCAGCAGAAAGAACGTCGCCGTCAACATCTCGCCCACATAGAGCGCGGCGGCGAGCATGAGCCATATCCAGAACCATACGAGGGTCGGCATAAAACCTCCATTCGTTTCTATGCCCCCCATTATCGCATGAATGGGGCTGCATTTGGGATATAATCTGGACTTCTGGAATCCTGAATCGGATATCTGGCGGTGACCCCCTGATGTTGACCTTGGGAATCCGGGACACCTGACCGCGTCGTGCCTATCGAACGTATAGGGAGAGAACCATGCGTCATGCCATAGAAGCCGTTGTCGCGGACGCGATTGCGGCTGCCGTGCACAGCGGCGAGCTCGCGTTGCCCTATGTGCCGGAGGCGACGGTCGAGCGTCCGCGCGATCCGTCGCACGGCGATTGGGCGTGCACCGTCGCGCTGCGCATCGCGAAGGAGCTCGGCCGCAATCCCCGCGAGATCGCCGAGGTCGTTGCCGCCCATATCCCACACAACGACCTGATTGCCTCCGTCGAGATCGCCGGGCCGGGCTTCATCAACCTGCGCCTGTCGAATGCGGCCCTTCAGCGGGTCATGCGCGATGCGCGCGAGCAGGGTGCGGACTTTGCCCGCTCGGATGTGGGGGAGGGGCGCACCGTCAACATCGAGTTCGTCTCCGCCAATCCCACCGGGCCCATGCACGTGGGGCACGGACGTTGGGCAGCGCTCGGCAACGCGATGTGCAACGTCTGCGAGCATGCCGGCTGGAAGGTCACGCGCGAGTTCTACGTCAACGACGCCGGCAACCAGATGGACGTGTTCGGGCACTCCGTGGCGCTGCGCTACCTCGAACTGCTCGGCGTGCCCATCGTCATGCCCGAGGCGAGCTATGGCGGCGCCTACGTGCGCGACATCGCCCAACACATCCTCGACGACGAGGGCGACGTCTGGAGGGACGAGGACGAGGCGCTGCGCGACGCACATTTCCGCGAACGCGGCCTTGAGGCCATGCTCGTGCGCATGCAGGAGCTCTGCGAGCGTGTCGGCGTGCCGTTCGACGTGTGGTTCTCCGAGCGCTCGCTGTACGAGAGGGGCGAGGACGGCGCAAGCCCCATCGAGCGGATGCTCGCAGCCTTGCAGGAGGGCGGCTATCTGTATGAGAAGGACGGTGCCACCTGGTTTCGAACGACGGACTTCTCGGACGACAAGGACCGCGTCCTCATCAAGGCCGACGGCACGTACACCTACTTCGCGCCCGATATCGCCTATCATTTAAGCAAATTCGAGCGGGGCAGCGAGTTCCTCGTCGATATCTGGGGCGCCGACCACCACGGCTACGTCCCGCGCATGCGGTCCGCCTGCGAGGCGCTCGGTCATGGAGGCGGCTTCGATGTCGTGCTGGGCCAGCTTGTGAACCTGTTTCGCGACGGCGAGGCCGTGCGCATGTCGAAGCGCACAGGCGAGATGGTCACCTTCGAGGAGCTGGTCGAGGAGGTGGGGGCCGACGCGACGAAGTACCTCATGCTCAACCGCTCGACCGACCAGCCGCTCGACTTCGACATCGAGGTCGCCAAGAAGCAGGATGCAAGCAATCCGGTCTACTACGTCCAGTACGCCCATGCCCGCATCTGCTCGCTCCTGCGCAAGGCCGGGGAGGCCGTGTGCCAGGGGGACGTGTGCCAGGGGGACGTATCAGGTGACACGCTCGACCCCCTCGGGCTGGATGCTGCCGACCTCGGCCTGCTCGCAGACCCTTCAGAGCTCGCGCTCGCTCGCACGTTCTCGCAGTTCGGAGAGGTCGTCGAAGGGGCGGCGCACGACCTGGCCCCCTATCGCCTCACGCGCTACGCGGAAGAGCTGGCGACGGGCTTCCACTCGTTCTACACCCGCTGCCACATCATCGACCCTGCCGTCCCGGAGCTTACCCGCGCACGCCTGTACCTCGCCGACGCCGCCCGCTCCGTGCTGGCCCTTGTGCTCACCCTCCTCGGCGTCACCGCGCCGGAGCGGATGTAGACACGTAGGCGCGGTGTCCATGCGCACGTGCCGGAAGGCTGGGCACGTCGTCGCCTCCCTAGGGAGACGATGATCAATGCCCCCCACTGTCATTCCGAGCCTGCCGAGGAATCCTCGACCGCGCAAGCGGTCGACTGCGGGCAGATGCGTCTCCCGGCCGCAGTTGGTCGCTTTGCGACCAAAGATCCTTCGGCTGCGG
>JAISGJ010000191.1 GCA_031263105.1 Coriobacteriales bacterium | reverse complement strand
CAGAAGGCAAGTTCGCCCTTGTTGATATAAGATGTAACAGCCATGCGTTTTTCTGATAGCTTGACTGCTGGCGCGATCAGGCTTTGGTGTATGTTGCCGAGCTCCCATCCAGCCAACGCCTACGGGATCGTTTGCTCTTTGGCATATCCAACGAACTTCTTCAATGTCCATATTCTTTCGCGCTTCGTGGCCGGATAGGATGCTATATATGGTTGCGGAACAACCAGCACGACCCCTTCTTCCTGCATTTCGTCCATTTGCTGGGAGGAAATGCCCTGCTGAAGCGTGAAGAGGTGCTTCATGCGGTCGCCACCCTTAAACCGATCCGCTTCGTTGATAACCTGCCTCCATCTGTCTTTGCATGTGGTTTTAGCTGCAAGAAATACCAATTTCTCACATGGATAATTGGGCGCGTGGTATGCCGCCTCGCTGGGGAACAGAAAATCCGGGCGCTTAGTGCCTTCCGTCCTTGGCTGCGCGCTGTATCTGAGGGCATTGAAATCGAATATTCTTGCCAAGTGGTGCTCCAGAGACTTGCCGGCACGACTTTTCCTCTTGTTCAGGATGCTGTTTGCGAGAACAACGAACTGCTCGACACTTGGGAACCCTTCGGCAATTACGCCGCCGTACCGCACCTGTTCAAGCTTTCGAAAAAGGCTGTACTCGGTCTCAATCCATGCAAGCAACTTGCCGTCGGGCCTTAAAAGGGCATCCTCAGTGTGGCCAAAGACCTCGTCTTCAATGTTCTGGGCAGCAAGAGCCATTTCTTTTGTTTCTGGAAAATCGACCGTAAGAGCATCGATGAATTCCTGCATGGCTTGATCGAGGTGCGCCTCGATGCCGAAAACGCCCGGCTCAATGACGTTGCCGGTATCTGCCGGACTCATGCCGAAGTACTCCAAAAAGGCATTTATTTCGTCTTCGGTGCTGAGGATATAGCCCAGATAATCCTCGTTGTCCCGTTTGACAAGCACGAACAAGTCACCGGTATGCTCTGTGGTCAGGAACGGAAACCCTCTACCGAATCTGGTAATCCTATACTCATTCCTTGTTCCTTGGCCATAATAGACGAACCGCGAATCGGTTTCGAAGTCGTTTTGCCACTTGACTTTAACTCTCTTGTCCTTATTGGCTCCGCGCTCGCCAGGACACTCGAATAGGATCGACAGGGCGTTCTTGGCCACGTAGATGCCAACCTGGTGTCCACCGGTGTCACCGGTGTCGTTCGCTGAAAGAAACTTGCAGTAGGCGAGCTTCCCGTTACCAACTGCCTTGATGGCACGGGCGGCGCAATTCTCGTCGGTATCGTGTTCATCGTCCATCAAGGGCCTCCAAGGTCTTGACCATGCTCTTCCCTACGGCAGTTATCAACGGGACCACTATTGAGTTTCCAAACTGCTTGTAGGCCTGCGTGTCAGACACCGGAATCTCAAAATCGTCGCCGAACCCCTGTAGCCTGGCACACTCCCTTGGTGTCAGCCGCCTCGGGTTCCTGCCGCCCTGAGGAATCAGGATTTCCGAGCCATCCTTGTAATACCTCGCGCTGAGGGTCCTCGTCACACCGTCCAGCTCGGCCATCCCAAAGCCAAAGCCGTTTCCCTTGGATCGGTGCTTCTCGGCGTAGTTCTGCAGGTACTGCCATAAATGGTCGGAAAGCGTATAGCGTTCTTCTACATCGTCGTCCAAGATATCCGAGACTTTCGGCTTTGCTCTTGGCTTTCTCGTAGGGAACGAGAAGGACACGCCGTCGCCATAGCGCTTTCTGTCAAAACCGACTATCAGCACGCGCTCCCTGTGTTGCGGCGTGTAGTTTTGCCCATCGAGAACAGCCGTGAACACCTCGTAGTCCAGCTCCTCCAGGGTCGCCAGTATGACCCTCCAGGTATTTCCCCTGTCATGGTTTTTGAGGTTCTTCACGTTTTCCAGCAAGAACGCCTTGGGGCGCTTTGCTTTGACTATCCTTGCCACATCAAAAAACAACGTGCCCTGCGTCTTGTCTAAAAACCCCGTCTCTCTTCCAAGGCTGTTCTTCTTGGATACCCCTGCTATGGAAAACGGCTGGCAGGGGAACCCGGCAACGAGTATGTCATGGTCCGGGATCTCTTTTGCGGCTATGGCGGTAATGTCTCCAGCGGGCACCTCGTTGAAATTGACCGAGTACGTTTTCTGGCAGTACTTGTCCCATTCACTGGAGAAGACGCACCTGCCCTTGTTGGCTTCAAATGCAAGACGCATGCCGCCGATGCCCGCAAACAGATCTATGAAAGTGAACTTGGTCTTTGGCGCTTTTTGGGGTGGCATCTCCCGAGGAATGTAGTAAATGATCGCCTCACGTATGCAGTCCTGTATCGGCTTGTTCGTGGCCTCGGAAATCCGGCTCAAACCCTCATAGACCTTGTCTTCAACTCTCATGTGAACCTGCTGCGGCACGATGATCACCTCTGGGAAAATTCCGGTACTGGATTCTTCCCTATTATACCCATTGCTGGATTTGATGCGATTGGGGAAATTGCAAAACCGCTACTCGGGGGAAACAGTTTGTTACCGTTCACACCCTCCACGGACCCCCCCACTGTCACAGGTCACACCCCCACTGTCACAGGTCACACCCCCACTGTCACAGGTCACACCCCCACTGTCACAGGTCACACCCCCACTGTCACAGGTCACACCCCACTGTCATTCCGAGGCTCGCCGAGGAATCTTTGGACACGCAGTGTCCAACGGCAGGCCAGGGGGCCCCTCGACCTGCGGTCGACCGCTTGCGCGGCCGAGGATCCCTCGGCAGGCTCGGGATGACAGTGGGGGTGTGAACAGTAACAGCGGCAACGCTTCTCCTTATCATCCACAAGCGAGTAACATTGACAATCGGGTATAGCTTTCTTAGAGTCTTTACCTGAACAACTTTAGTGCCATCATAGGATGAAGGGGAGCGATGTCGGTAGACGCACGGCATAGGTCACGGGTCGCCCTGCTCGCGGCCCTTGTCGGCTTGGCGGTGCTGGTCTGCCTGTTCGCCTTGGGGATGGGGCGCTTCTCCATCCCGGTCGACAAGGTCTTCTTTATCCTGCTCGATGCAGCAACGCCCCTCGACCTCGCTCAGAGCTGGAGCGACCAGATGGCCAACGTGGTGCTCAACGTGAGGCTGCCGCGCACCTTGGCGGCGCTGCTGGTGGGCTCGGCCCTCTCGCTTTCCGGGGCGGTCTACCAAGGCGTCTTCCGCAACCCGCTCGTCTCGCCGGACCTGCTCGGCGTGACGAGCGGTGCCTGCGTGGGGGCCTCGCTCGCCATCCTCGCCCATCTGGGGGGCCTGGGCGTCCAGCTCTGTGCATTGGCAAGCGGCGGGCTTGCCGTCTGCTGCTCCATCGGCATCTCCCGCCTGTTCCGCCAAAGCTCCAACATCACGCTCGTGCTCTCGGGCATCGTGGTGGCGGCCTTGTTCAACTCTGTCCTCAGCCTCTGCCAGTACGTCGCCAACGTCTATGACGAGCTGCCCGCCATCATCTTCTGGACGCTCGGCTCCATGGCAAACATGGAGCTTGTGGACGTGGGGTCGGTGGCGCCTGTCGTCCTCGTCGTCACCGTCCTTTTGCTCGTGGAGCGCTGGCGCATCAACCTGCTCTCCTTGGAGGAGGGCGAGGCGCAGACGCTCGGCGTCAATGTCAGGCGGCTCCGCGCCCTGACCATCGTCTGCGCCACCGTGCTCACGGCCAGCGCGGTGAGCATCTGCGGGTCGATCGGCTGGGTGGGGCTCATCATCCCCCATCTCGGCCGTCTGCTGACCGGTTCGGACAACCGCTGGCTGATGCCGGTGTCCTGCCTGCTGGGCGGCATCTTCCTCGTGCTGGTGGACACGCTTGCCCGCAACCTCACAGCCTCCGAGATCCCCCTGAGCATCATCACCGGCATCGTCGGCGCCGGCCTCTTCGTGCTGATCGTGGTCAAAAGGCGGATGCAGCTATGAGCGGGCGGCCATGAGCGAGGAGGTCATCTCTTTGGAGGCCGTCTCCTTCGCCTACCACAGGGACGCCCCGGTCCTTGCCGACGTGGGCCTTGCGGTCGCCTCTGGCGAGGTGCTCGTGCTGCTCGGCCCCAATGGCTCGGGCAAGACCAGCCTGCTCAACTGCATGGCCGGCCTGCTGCACCCCCAGGAGGGCACGGTGCGCCTCTGCGGGAGGGACATCCGCAGCATGGGCATGCGCGACATCGCCCTCAAGCTGGGCTACCTGCCACAGCTCCAGACCGTGAGCTTCGAGTTCAACGTGCTCGACTACGTGGTCATGGGGCGCGCCCCCCACCTGCGCTTCGGCAAGAGCCCCGTGCATTCCGATTACCGCCATGCCGAGCAGGTGCTCGACCGGCTCGGCATAGCCCGTCTCGCCGAGTCGCCCATGGACCGCATCAGCGGGGGAGAGCGGCAGCTGGCGCAGATCGCCCGCATCCTCATGCAGGAGGCGCCGCTCATCCTCATGGACGAGCCCACCAACCACCTCGACTACGGCAACCAGATCCGGGCGCTGCGCCTGATCAAGGAGATGGCGGCCGAGGGCTTCGCCGTCATACTGACCTCCCACGTGCCCGACCACGCCATCTGGCTGCGCAGCACGGTGGGCGCGATCCGCAGGCGCGGCCCCCTCGTGACCGGCCGGGCCGAGGAGGTCTTGAACGAGTCCCTGCTCAGCGAGCTGTACCAGGAGAACATCTCCCTGCACTACCTCGCCGACCGTGGGCACTGCATCTGTGTTCCCGAGCTCTCTGAGCTTGTGAATGGTGTGGAGCATGTAAGCAAGGACAGAACGGAGGAAAGGAAATGTTGAAGAACGGCAAAGCGTTGGATTTGAGAGGCGTGGATTTGAGAGGGGAGGGCCTGTTGCGCCGGGCGGCATGCATGGTGCTGGCCCTTGTGCTCGGCCTGGGGCTGTTCGCCTGCAGCGCGCCTGCGGCGACGGACAAGCCTGCCGACACGCCGGCTGCGGACACGCCTGCCGAGCCGACGGACGATTCTGCGGAGGAGGACGATGCCACGGAGGCCGCATCGGCCGTCATCGACCTCGCGGGCCGCGAGGTGACGTTCGCGGCACCCGTGGAGCGCGCCGCAGCCATTGCGGGCCCGTCCTATGAGAAGGTCTTCATGCTCGGACAGGCCGACCGTCTGGCGGGCGTCCACTTCGTCATGATCGACCGTCCCTGGGTGGTCGAGACCAACCCCGACGTCTCCCAGTGCACCGCCATCGAGAGCCCCGGGGAGCCCAATGTCGAAGGGCTGATCGAGCTCGGCACCGATGCCGTGCTGTTCTGGGACTACGAGGAGCCGCTGGCTGCGATGGAGCAGGCGGGGCTGCCGGTCGTGGTCGTGCAGAACTCCGTCGGCAACCCCACGACGGCCGAGGAGTTCATCGACTACCAGAAGCGCGAGGTGCAGGTCTTTGCCGACACCTTCGGCGGCACGGCCCTGGACAAGGCCGCTGACTGGGAGGCCTACTTCGACGAGAAGGTTGCCTACGTGCGCAGCCGTGTGGCCTCCATCCCCGATGCCGAGCGCAAGACCGCCGTCTACTGCTACGGCGAGGAGGGCCTGGGGGTCTTCTCCACCTACTCCTACCCGTCGTTCTGGCTCGAGTTGGCGGGCGGTCGCAACATTGCCGACGAGTCCGGTGCCGAGATGGACACGGTGGTCACCATGGAGCAGATGATCGCCTGGGATCCCGACTTCGTCTTCATGGGACGCATGGAGGGCACCGAGGCCGTCACGGACGCTGCGGCCTGGGCCGAGATGCAGGCGGTTCAGCAGGGCAATGTCTACCTATGCCCCGACGGCGTGATGTTCTGGGACTACTCCAGCGAGGGCGTGCTCCTGATGGAGTACTTGGCACAGAAGATGTACCCCGAGCTGTTCGAGGACCTGGACATGGTCGCGGAGGTGCAGGACTACTACCGTTCGTTCTACGGCTACGACCTGAGCGCCGAGAACGCCCAGCGCATACTCGACCATCTGCCCCCGGCCTGATACGATATCCTCAGTTTGTTTGACAGAGCAGGGTTGACAGGGGAAAACGTCACCCCCACTGTCATCCCGAGCCTGCCGAGGGATCCTCGACCGCGCAAGCGGTCGACTGCGGGCCGAAGCGCTTTCTACCCTACGGTTGGTCGCTTTGCGTTCCGTGGGCCTGTCGGCCCGTCCTCGCTGAAAGCGCGGTGCGTTTTCCGGGCGCTCGGGTTCCGTGGGCCTGTCGGCCCGTCCTCGCTGAAAACGCGGTGCGTTTTCCGGGCGCTCGGGTTCCGTGGGCCTGTCGGCCCGTCCTCGCTGAAAACGCGGTGCGTTTTCCGGGCGCTCGGACCCAAGGATCCCTCGGCAGGCTCGGGATGACAGTGGGGC
>JAISGJ010000147.1 GCA_031263105.1 Coriobacteriales bacterium | reverse complement strand
GGGCTGCCGCAGGCAGCCCCCTTGCCTTCGGCCCGGGACGGCAACGGGCCGTACCGGGCCCCCGCGCCTACCCCGCCTGCCCGAGCGCCTCGAGGACGGCCTTGCGCAGGGCGTTGGAGCTTGCGGTCGCGCCGGCGACCGTGTCCACGTGGACGTCCTGGGCCTCGATGATCGCAGGGATGAGGACGTCGTCCATCGCCGTCACGCCGACGTAGCCGGTCTCCAGCTCGTTCGTCTCGGCGATCTCGGTTATCTTGCCGCCGCTGACGGTGACGGTCGCGGTGACGGTCCCGAACATGCCCTGCGTGGGGCTGGAGGTGTAGGTCCCGTCCTTCAGCGAGGCCGGCATGGCGCCGCCGTCCCAGACCACGACGGAGGGGGAGGTGTCCCCGTCCTCCACGATGCTCCCGGTCTTGGCGTCGCCGATGAAGGCGGTCGCGTTGTCCGCGGCCAGGCGCCCGGAGTTCACGTTGTTGCCGTTGGTGCCGCCGGGGACGTTGATCGTGTAGACGTTCGGCCACAGGTCCGCGGAATCGACTCCGGCGGAGTACAGGCCCGGGATGACGCTCCAGTCGTCCTTGATGCACTCCATGTTGCGGTTCACATGGATGCCGCCGAAGGTGACCATGCAGGCCTGTATCTGACGGATGAAGTAGAACGGGCCCTCCGTCATCGGGACCAGGTACGTGGCCGGCTTGCCGAAGTCGGTGTCGGCGCCGGCGGCGCACATCTCGTTGTAGTGCTCGATGGTCTCGACAAGCGTCTCCTTCTTGATTTTGGGGAAGGCGGCGGAGGCCAGCGCGGCCAGCTCCTCGATGCTGTCCGCCACGAAGGCGTCGTCGTAGGGGTTGGTGGCGAAGCGCTCCTCGAACTGGGCGATGTCGTCCTCGAAGGCCTCTGCGGGGAACTGGATGTTGCGCACGTTCTCCTCGAACTGCGCACGGGTGAAGACGGAGTAGAAGTCCTCGTGCACCTGGGTGGGGGTCATGAGGGCCATCCAGTTCTCGTCGCCGGAGTTCTCGGCGCAGTAGCGCTCGCCCGTCTCCTGCACCCAGATGTTGTTGCCCGAGTGCGAGCCGACGACCAGGCCGTTCCCGCTGCCGAAGGTGCCGTACTCGCCGCCCGGCGCACCGGAGACGGTGAGCTGGAAGAGGCCGGCGAAGCGGTCGATGGTGTCCGTGCCGCCGACCTCCAGCGCCATGGTCAGCCCGTCGCCGTCGAAGCCCGAGAGGAAGCGCACCACGTTCTCGACGTTGGAGAAGTGCCCCTTGGAGAGGTACTCGTTGTTGTTTGCGAAGCCGCCGCCGCACAGCAGCACCGCCTTGCTGTTGACCTGGATGTAGTCGCCCGGGGAGCCGTCCTCGGCCTTTTTCTGGGCGATGACGCCGGTCACGGCGCCGCTGGCGTCGGTGAGGAGCTTCTTGGCGGCCGTGTTCACCAGTATCTTCGCGCCGAGGCCTTCTGCCGTGGCGGTCATCTGGGGGGCGTAGTTCTTCGCCCCTCGGCTCTCGTCGAACCAGTGGAAGGTCTCGAACTCGCCTCCGTGGTAGTTGTCGACCACGCCGGTGAACGCGACGCCGCATTCGGCCAGCCAGTCGATGTTCGGGCCCGAGGCGCGGATCATGTCGAGCCAGCGCAGGCCGTCGGTGCGGTTGTGGTGGTAGCCCATCTCGCGCCCGATGACCTCGACCGGCTCGATGGCGATGCCCGCCTGCTTCTGCATGGTCGAGCCCACGCCGAACACGCCCTCGGTGCCCCGCCCTCCGCCGCCGGTGCCGCCCTGCTTCTCCAGCACGACGACGGACAGGCCGTTCTGGCAGGCCTGCACCGCCGCAGCGAGCCCGGAGATGCCCGAGCCCATGATGCAGATGTCGGCGGTGTAGCTCCCGACCGGCTCCATGTCGGCAGGGACGCCGGTGCCGGCGCTGCTTTTCGTCCCGTCCTCCGCCTTGGCGTCGGCATCGGTGCTCCCTCCGGGCCCGTCTTCTGCGGGCGGGGCGGGGGAGCAGCCGGCGAAGGCGCCCAGTGCGGCGACGCCGCCTACCAGGCCGACCCCTTTGAGGAAGTTCCTTCGGTCGAATTCGCTCGTCATACGATCACGTGTCCTTTCTGGTTGGGTTGTTCCTTGGACTGTCGCTCTCTAGTCTCGTTCGTGTATACTGGAGCAACATCAGGCGCTGTAAGTGATTTTGCCTCGAAGCACCTCACCCGTTACGGGCGATACGTCAAAGAAAGTGCTGATGGAGGGCATGTTCTCGTCGGTAAAGACCCGAGGTTTCGCACCTTTCCTCATGGGCTGCGCCTCTCTGCACGCGTGGATACATGCCACGGTCACCGCCCCGGTCTACGACATCCAGGCGGGGAGCTTCGTCGTCTTCTCGATAAGCAGCGGGGTCCTTCTCGTCGCCTTGGTGCTCTCGGTGGTGTTCAGGAAGGCCCTGGAGCGCGTCCTGTACCGCCCGGCGTTCTCCCTTGCGGTCGCCCTCGTCTCGTCGGTCGGCACGGTCCTTATCAGCGACTCGCTCCTTGTCGGCCCGCCCCCCACTGTCCTGACCGTTGCAGCCACTGCCCTGACGGCGCTTGGGACCTGCGGCTTCCTGGTCATATGGGGGCAGGCCTATGCGCACCTCGAGAACATCCAGGCCTGCATACTGGCAACCTTCGGTGCCCTGGGGGCCAGCTTTCTGGCCTATCTTCTCATCAATCCCTTTCCGCAGCTGTTCGCCCTTGCGGCCACGGCGCTCCTTCCGCTCGTCTCCGCAGCCTGTGCCCGTTCCGTCCTCAAGGCGGGGCCGCGCCCGAGTGAGGGGCATGGGCCGAGGGAGGGGCCAAGGGCCAAGGGAGGGCCCGGGCCCAAGGGGCGCTTGGGACGGAGGGCGGGGTTCGGGCCGCAGGCGGAACCCGGGTCGAAGGACCCCTTCGGCAGGCTGAGGGCCGCCCGTCCGCCGCTTCGGCTCTTCGTCTACATCTTCGCCTTCTCCGTCCCGCTCAACTACCTCAACCTACAGATGCAGTCAGAGAGCGGCAGCATGACGTCGCCCGACTGGTCGCTGGTGTACTCCTGTGCGCTCCTTGTCGTAGGGGCCGCCATCGCCGTCGAATACGTCCTGCGAAGGAGGAACATCTCGGCCTTGTCGCTCCTCATGGTGCTGCTTGCGACCACCAGCCTGCTGCTCAGGGTCTTCGTGGGCCTGCAGAACCAGGTGCTCCTGTACATATTCATGTACTCGGGCTACTACCTGTTCGTCGCCACGTTCTATACCCGGCTCGGCCTGATCGCCTTCGAGGGCGCCAGCCGCCCCTTCGTGGTGTTCGCGCTCGGTAACTCCTTCAACGTGCTCGGCCTGCTCTCGGGCACGCTCGTCGGTGCCGTGTCGGAGGGCCTGGAGAACCCCTGGCTGGCCGTCGTCAGCGTCCTTCTGACCTACGCGCTCTTCTTCGTGGGCTTCATCGTGATGGCGAACATACGGAGGAAGAACGTGTTCGTCGATTCCGAGACGGCCGTCGAGAAGCAGGGGGCGCCGCCCTCGCTCGCCGGCTTCGTCGAGGCCCTCTGCAGCATCGCCGCAAAGGAGAAGGGCCTCACCGCGCGCGAGGAGGAGGTGCTCGCCTATCTCGTCCGGGGGCGCAGCATCCAGTCCATCGCGGACGAGGTCACGCTCTCGCCGAACACGGTGAAGACGCATGCCCGCCACATCTACGAGAAGCTCGACGCCCATACGCGCGAGGAGCTCGTCGCCGCCGTGGAGAAGGTCGGCACCCGCCCGTGACGCCCCCACCGCGTTACGGTTCACGCCCCCGCCCCCGCCCGGCCCCCGCCGCCGCCCCGCCCCCTCCCGGCCCCCGCCGCCGCCCCGCCGCCGCCCG
>JAISGJ010000092.1 GCA_031263105.1 Coriobacteriales bacterium | reverse complement strand
ACATGAGCTTTTTCGCTGTGCGTCAATAGTACCATGCCTCGCATCGGATTCTCCCCGACGAAGCCCCCGTCCCAGTAGAGCCTGTTGTGCGGGAGTCCCAGTTCACGCCCCACGGTCATCCCGAGCCCGCGCGGGGAGCCCGGGGGGGCCCGGCGTGCCCGTCGGGGCTCGCGATGACCGTGGCGCCCCCCGATGCCCGGGGGCGCTCGGGATGACAGTGGGGCGTGAACTGTGACTCCCGCACAACAGGCTCTACTGGGACGGGGGCTTCGTCGGGGAGAATCCGATGCGAGGCATGGTACTATTGACGCACAGCGAAAAAGCTCATGTCGGAAAGGACCCGCAGTGCTCGTCGGAGATACAAACAGGAAGGCCATCTCGCTCTTTTCCGGCGCGATGGGGCTTGACCTGGGCCTTGAGAAGGCCGGCATCGACGTTGTCGTGGGGCAGGACTTCGATAACGACTGTGTGAGGACCATCGAGGCCAACGGGCGCAAGGCCGTGGGCGGCAGCATTCAGGATCTGGATGCCCAGGCAATTCTGGATGCAGCGGGGATGAGCCCGGAGGAGCCGTTCCTTGTGTGCGCCGTGCCGCCGTGCCAGCCGTTTTCCACGGCAGGAAAGCGGCTGGGGATCAACGATCCACGAGGCAGCCTGTTCATGGATTATGTGCGGATGGTAGACCGGATCAAGCCCCGCTTCTTCATAATGGAGAACGTGAAGGGCCTCGTCTCCTCAAAACTCGACCCAAGCAGCAAGGACTCCAAGAAGGGCTCCGCCCTGCAGGTCGTCCTTTCCGAGTTCTCGAACCTGGGGTACCGCACGATTCACGGTGTCGTCGATGCCGTGAATTACGGAGTGCCTCAGTTCAGGGAGCGCTTCATCATCATCGGCAGCAGGGACAAGGAGGACGTCTTTATCCCCATGCCGACCCACTTCCAGCTCCATCAGAGCAAGGGGCACAGGTGGCTTGTCCTCAGAGACGCCATCGGCGACCTGGAGGACGCGCCCGGGCCCTGCGACTCGTTCAGTCCCGAGCGGCTGAAGTACCTGCGTGCCGTGCCCGAGGGCGGGAACTGGCGCAGCCTCCCCGACCGCGTCAAGCCCGAGGCCATGGGCGGCGCCTATCTTTCTGGGGGAGGGAAGGTCGGCTTCTTCCGTCGCCTGTCGTACAGCCAGCCCTCCCCGACGCTGGTGACCTCTCCGGTCCAAAAGGCGTCGATGCTCTGCCACCCGACCAAGGATCGCCCCCTGAGCGTGTCGGAGTATGCCCGCATCCAGCAGTTCCCCGACGAGTGGGTATTCGAGGGCTCGACGGCGAGCCAGTACAGGCAAATCGGGAACGCCGTGCCGCTAGGGCTCGGGGCGGCATTGGGAAGCATGCTGGTCTCAGTTGCAGAAAAGACCGCCAACGTTGAGACAAAGCGGATCCGAGGAACAGCCGTCCACAGGAGAATCCAACGGGCGCTTGCGTAGAGAGGGGAAGGCTGTGCCGGTCAATAGCGGTTATGACGAAGAGAGGGTCGTTCAAGCCATAGCGAAGGGGCTTGAGGATTTCTACGGGGCCCTGATCAAGAAAATGGATGAAATCGATTTGCAGACCATCGCAAAACGGAAGAACCCCTACCTGTTCAGAGCGAAAGCGATGAACGGGGCTTCGCAGATTATCGACGCCATCATGTCTGCGTTCCTGTCGTCGTCAGAAGAGACCATTTTTGGCCCAACAGGCCCATCAGGTCTTCGTCCCCATAATCGGTTACAGCTATGGGAGGAAGAAGGAGTCGTCCAGAGGAAAGCCCCGTGTATACAGCGAACTGGCCGGGCAGGACTTTTGGTACGAGCTGACAGGAGACAGCGAGTTCTACCTCAAGATCATCAGGCACATGGGGGCATTGCCAGAGAAGTATGTTGAGGACTTGGAGACGGCCTATCAAAGTGCCTGCAACCGTCTGGTAAGGGAGTTCACGGTCAGGTTTTGCAATGAGGACGGGTCGATCGACTGGGAAAGCCTGGTACGGTACAACTCCTCGTCCACGAAGGAGGCCAGGCATTTGAGCGTACCATCGCCCTTACATGAATAGGGGCACTCACCATATCATTGATTCAAAGAAAGGCACATGGCTGTCGTTCACCCACTCGAAGGGGACGTGATGCTGCAGCTCGATTTGGTAGCACCCGACTATAGTCGAAGCCAGCTTTCGGGTGTTGGCTCACACAGAACCATTCAACGTACTCTATGTCATCCGATGCTATTTGAAGATGTGAGCGCTCGTACTGTATGTCTATGCCGTTCCCTTCGATTTTGACGCACAGAGGGGTCAATCTATAGTCCCTGTTCATCCCCCTCACGCTGAATGTCAGGGCGAGCAGGTAGAGAAACGCAATCCCTCCATAGGCAAAAGGCTCTTGCACACGAAGGAAAACGCACGCCACAATGATGACAATAAGCAGGAGGATTGCGAAGAAGCGCAAAAACTTGCACCGCTCTTTAATAAATTCTTCTTTACGCTTTCTAGTAGACCGTTCGGCAAATAACTGGCCATTCCGGACGACCTGTTCTCTGCCATGCTGCGTTGGAGAAGCACGCCGTTACTGCAAGCAGTGCCGCGCTTCTCCGCCTTGCCTGGCAAAGAATATGCTCGCCCGTAATGACCAGTTATTTGCCGAACGGTCTACTAGTGGCTTGAAATGCAGAGAGAAGGATGCTCATCACCTGCCGCCCGTCGGGGATGGTCCGCCCTTGTCTTCAAAGAGGGGAACACAGCTATTGATATCGATATCTGTCATCCCGAGCCTGCCGAGGGATCCTCGGCCGCGCCAGCGGCCGACCGCAGGTCGAAGGGCCCCCTGGCCTGCCGTTGGACACTGCGTGTCCAAAGATTCCTCGGCGGAGTTCGGAATGACAGTGGGGTGTAACCACGTGTCCGAAGCACCTTTCGTTGACTCTGGGTTCTTGTTGAATTGCGATGCGTTTTATATCATAATACTGCTTGGAGGGAGTCCGAACATGAACAAATCCTTGGTATCAACGCATGAGCTGACTTCGGATTATAGTGTGAAGGGGAGGCTCACGGTTGTCATTTCGTATTGGATGGCTTTTCTGGTGTTTGTTGGCGTAACGAGGCTCCCCGCCGCTCAGCAGGCGATGGTGCAGTTCGGTGGCGCGATGGCGGTAGACTTGGACACGGTGACGATAGACTGGGCTACGGCCGTGGTCGATTTCGTCATACATGGAGTATGGGTCTTTGCCGTTCCCCTTGTGGTCGGTACGGTTCTTGCGGTCGTGAGAAAGCAAACCTTCGACACGCTGAACATCTACGACACCGGCATCGGGTTCTGGGACAGCAAGCACGGAACCTTGCGTTACGCGCCCTACTCGGACATCGAGTTCTCCTACGGGAAAATGCAGGAGAGCTTCTTGGTGGAAGCCAAGACCGCCTCCGTCAAATTGACCGAGTATGTATGGAAGGAGTTTGCGCAGCAGGACGTGCTGCGCAGCAACCTCGAGCAGTATGGCACCTGGCACTGACGGACGGGAGGGGGCAGACGGGAAGACCGAGGGCAGGCCGGAAGCCTTGTGATGCTTCCGACCTGTTGGTTTTTTGGCATCCCCAGCGGGATTCGAACCCGCGATCTCCGCCTTGAAAGGGCGGTGTCCTGACCGCTAGACGATGGGGACAGTCCTGTAGTCCTGTGGCATTGTACCATTCATTCGCCACTGCTCACACCCCCACTGTTCACCGCGAGCACCGCGAGCCGGGGGTTACAGTGCACACCCCCACGGATACCCCACTGTCACCCCGAGCCCCACTGTCGCCCCGAGCCCCGCTGTCGCCCCGAGCCCCGCTGTCGCCCCGAGCCCCACTGTCGTCCCGGCCCCCACTGTCGTCCCGAGCCCCGCTGTCGCCCCGAGCCCCGCTGTCGTCCCGAGCCCCACTGTCGTCCCGAGCCCCACTGTCGTCCCGAGTCCCACTGTCATTCCGAGCCTGTCGAGGAATCCTCGACCGCGCCAGCGGTCGACCGCAGGCCGAAGGGCCCCCCGAGCTACCGTTGGACACTGCGTGTCCAAAGATTCCTCGGCGGAGCTCGGAATGACAATGGGGCTCGGGATGACAGTGGGGGTGTGACGCGTAACAATGGGAAAGTTGCCAAGACCATCCGCACAATGAAGTGTGTGACTTCTAACATACGTTCTGATATAGTGCAGGAAACCGAAAGCGTTTACTGATGGTTTTCTTTCCATTGAACAAGAAAGGCGTTGTATGAGGACACTCAGGGATGTACGCAAGGGCGAGACGGTGACGGTCGTCAGGTTGCACGGCGAGGGCTCGCTCAAGCGGCGCATCATGGACATGGGCGTCACCAAGGGGGTCGAGGTCTACGTCCGCAAGGTCGCGCCGCTCGGCGACCCTGTGGAGGTACGGGTGCGCGGCTACGAGCTGAGCATCCGCAAGGCCGACGCCGAGATGATCGAGGTGGCCGAGGATGCCGAGGCGGCCGCTGCGCCCCCTGCGGCCGCTGCGCCCCCTGCGGCCGCGGCGCCCCCTGCGGCCCCCACGGCCCCCAACGAGAGGATATGACGATGACGGACCGTGTCGTTACGATAGCCCTTGCCGGCAACCCCAACAGCGGCAAGACCACCATGTTCAACGAGCTCACGGGCTCGTCGCAGCGGGTGGGCAACTGGCCGGGGGTCACCGTCGAGAAGAAGGAGGGCCGCCTGAAGGGCAGGAAGGACGTCATCGTCCAGGACCTGCCCGGCATCTACTCGCTGGCCCCCTATTCGCCCGAGGAGGTCATCAGCCGCACCTACCTCGTCAAGGAGCGTCCCAGCGCCGTCATCGACATCGTCGACGCCTCCAACCTCGAGCGCAACCTCTACCTCACCACGCAGCTTGTCGAGCTCGGCATCCCTGTGGTCCTCGCGCTGAACATGATAGACGTCGTGCAGAAGCGCGGCGACGCCATCGACCTTAAGCGGCTCTCCCAGATGCTGGGGGTCGCCGTCGTCGAGACCTCGGCCCTCAAGGGGCAGGGCTGCGCCAACGCGGCCGAGAAGGCGCAGCAGCTCGCCGCAGAGCAGGCGCAGCACCGCCTGCGGACGGGCGCCGGCCCCGTCGGCCACGACGCCCCCGGCGCTCCCGTCGACCACGACGCCCCCGGCGCTCCCGTCGGCCACGACGCCCCCGGCACCCCCGTTGCGCCCACCCGCTTCTCGGCACCGGTCGAGGCGGCGCTTCACGCGATAGGCGCGGTCATCGAGTCCCAGGTCAAGGACGCGAACGTCCGCTGGTACAGCATCAAGTTCTTCGAGCGCGACCAGGAGATCGCAGGGCGCTTCGAGCTCGACGACGCGCAGAGGGCCGCGATAGAGGACGCCGTCAAGGCCGTCGAGGACGCCTACGACGACGACAGCGAGTCCGTCATCGCCAACGAGCGTTACGCCTTCATCGGCGAGGTCGTCGCCGCGACGCTGACCGTCAGGGACGAGGGGGCGCCGACGGTCTCGGACAGGATAGACCGCGTGGTCACGAACCGGGTGCTCGCTCTTCCCATCTTCGCCCTCGTCATGTTCCTCGTGTACTTCCTGGCGGTCAGCTCCGTGGGCACGCTCGCCACCGACTGGGCCAACGACGGCGTCTTCGGCGACGGCTGGCACCTCTTCGGCATCGGCGCCGTCGAGTACGGGGAGGCCCTCGGCGCCTACGAGGACGCGGCCCTTCCGGCTGGCGCCCCCGACACTGCCGAAGCCGCTGCCCCTGAAGGCGACGCCCCCGACCCCGCATCCTTCGGCATCTGGGTCCCCGGCGTCCCCGTGCTGCTCGAAGCCGCACTGGAGGCGGCGGGCACCGCCGAGTGGCTCAACTCGCTCCTGCTCGGCGGCATCGTCGCCGGCGTGGGAGCCGTGCTCGGCTTCCTGCCGCAGATGCTCATCCTCTTCCTCCTGCTCGCGCTTCTGGAGGACTGCGGCTACATGGCGCGCATCGCCTTCATCATGGACCGCGTCTTCAAGCGCTTCGGCCTCTCCGGCAAGTCCTTCATCCCCATCCTCATAGGGACGGGCTGCGGCGTCCCCGGCATCCTCGCCTCGCGCACCATCGAGAACGAGAGCAACCGGCGCCTGACGGTCATGACGACCACCTTCATCCCCTGCAGCGCCAAGCTCCCCATCATCGCGCTCATCTCGGGCGCGCTGTTCCCCGGGAGCCTCTGGGTCGCGCCCTCGGCCTACTTCATCGGCATCGCCGCAATCGTCTGCTCGGGCATCATCCTCAAGAAGGTTCGCCTGTTCGCCGGCGACCCCTCTCCCTTCCTCATCGAGCTTCCGGCCTACCATCTCCCGCGCCCTGTCGGCGTGCTGCGCGTCATGCTCGAGCGCGGCGGCGCCTTCGTCAAGCGCGCCGGCACCATCATCCTGCTCGCGACCGTCCTCGTGTGGTTCCTCTCGACCTTCGACTGGACGATGCGGATGGTTGACACGAACGACTCCATGCTCGCCGCCATCGGCGGGGCGGTGGCGCCCGTCTTCGACCCGCTCGGCTGGGGCGACTGGCGCGCGACGACGGCGACGGTCACGGGCCTCATCGCGAAGGAGAACGTCGTCGGCACCTTCGGCGTGCTCTACGGGTTCGCCGAGGTAGCCGAGGACGGCGCGGACTACTGGCCTGTGCTCGTGGCCTCGTTCACGCAGCTTGCGGCCTTCTCCTTCCTGCTGTTCAACCTGCTCTGCGCCCCCTGCTTCGCAGCCATCGGCGCCATCCATCGCGAGATGGCCTCGCCCCGCTGGACCCTCATAGCCGTCGGCTACCAGTGCGTGTTCGCCTACTTCGTCGCGTTCTCGGTCTACCAGGTGGGGCTCCTCGTGACGGGGGCGGGCTTCACGGCCGCCTCCGCCGTCGCCCTGCTCCTGATCGCCGGCTTCCTCTTCCTGCTCTTCCGCCCCGCCCCTCGGACCCCCTCGCCCCTCTCCGCCCAGGGGGGCGCCGGCTGAGCGCAGGCGCGCCAGGTACGTTACTGCCCATACCCTCTACAGACACCACCGTGTCATCCCGGGTCCCCACTGTCATTCCGAGCCTGCCGAGGAATCCTCGACCGCGTCAGCGGTCGACCGCAGGTCGAAGGACTCCTCAACCTACTGCGTCCCGTGGGCCTGTCGGTTCCATGGGCTCATCCGCTCAGGGGCTCATACGCTCAGGGGCTCACCCGCTGCTCCGCAGCTTCGCCCGGAAACAGCGCACCGCGCTGTTTCCCAACGCAGCTTCGCCCGGAAACAGCCCACTGGGCTGTTTCCCAGTCCACTGGACTGTCGCGCCGTCCTCGCTGAAAACGCGGTGCGTTTTCCGGGCGCTCGGACCCGAAGATTCCTCGGCGGAGTTTATCCTGAGCGCAGCGAAGGATCTTCGCTGCGCTCGGAATGACAGTGGGGAGTGACCGGCGACTCCCTCTGTGCCGAATGGCGCACAATGGGCGAATCGGCACGTCCCTCCAAGCTCGAAGCGGTATACTGGTACGAACCAGAGGCAGAAGTCCGAACGAGCAAGGAGAATAGATGAAGGTCAAACGCAAGGAGATCCCCGAGGGGAAGATAGAGCTTCAGATCGTCGCGCCTGCCGACAAGGTCCAGGAGGCCGTCCGTTTCATCAACTTCCAGCTCGCGATGCAAAACGGCATCAACCCCCAGCAGCAGAAGGACCTCGTGGCCGCCATCAAGGAGAAGGTCGGCGAGGCGTACTACGACTCGTTCATCGACTTCCAGGTCATGCAGTTCCTCGCGCCCTTTGCGGTCACGCAGGAGGGGATAGGCATCATCGGCGCCCCCAGGGTCACGACCACCGGCGTGAAGGTCGTGCCCGGACGCGAGCTCTCCTTCACGGCCGAGGTCATCGTCAAGCCGGTGTACGAGATAGCCGACTTCGGCCCCGTGAAGGTGAAGGTTCCCCGCGTGAAGGTCAGCGAGGCCGAGATAGACCAGCAGCTGGTGATGATGGCGGAGAACAACGTGAGCTTCGAGAAGGACGAGGGCCATCCCGTCGAGGACGGCAACGACGTCCTCTTCGCCCTGAAGACCGTCGACGCGAAGGGCGAGGAGGTCAAGCAGCTCACGGCCGACAGGCGCGCCTACACGCTCGGCCAGGGCTTCCTGCCCAAGGGCTTCGACGAGAACCTTCTCGGCATGGAGGCGGGCCAGACCCGGACCTTCGACGTCGCCTCCCCCGACTTCAAGCGCAGCGACCTCGAGGATCCCGAGAAGACGGAGACCTTCACCTTCACGGTGACCGTACTCGAGATACAGAAGCGCGTCATCCCTGCCATCACCGACGCCTGGGTGAAGAAGAACATCCCCGGCGCCGCGACGGTCCCCGAGCTCCGCGAGATGGTGCGCGAGCAGGGCCTTGCCCAGCGGGAGCGGGAGGCTGCGGGCATGCGCTCGTTCTTGGCCGCGTCGGAGTTCGCCAAGCGCTTCAAGGGCTCCATCCCCGACGAGCTCTACGAGCTGACCCGCGACGACATCCTCCAGAACCTCCAACAGAACCTCAGGGCCCAGGGCAAGACCATGCAGGACTTCATCCAGGAACAGGGCGGCGACCAGCAGTTCTCAATGCAGCTGATGATGCAGACCCGCGAGGTGCTCACACAGGGCTTCAGCCTCGACGCGCTGGCGCGCCATCTCGGCCTCACGGTCGACGACGAGGACATCGAGGAGACCTTCCGCCTCATGGCGCCCGGGCACGAGAAGGACGCGCGCATGGAGTTCGAGCTCAGCGGGCGCATGTACCAGATACACGAAGGCGCCCTGCGCAACAAGGCGAACAAGTGGCTCATAGACAACGCCGAGATCGAGTACCTCGACTGACGTTCGTCGCGAAGTGGCCGGAAGACGGTATGCAATGATCGACAATCCTCTCCTCGGGGAGAACCAATGAAGGCCGTCATTCCTGCGGCAGGGCTTGGGACGCGCTTCCTCCCGGCGACCAAGGCACAGCCCAAGGAGATGCTCCCCGTCCTCGACAGGCCCGCCATCCAGTACGTGGTGGAGGAGGCGCTTGCGGCAGGCGCCGACGAGGTCGTCGTCGTCAGCAGTTCCCAGAAGCGCTCCATCGAGGGGCACTTCTCGCCGGACGAGGGGCTCTGTGCCCTTCTCGAGTCCGCAGGAAAAGGGGAGCAGGCGCGCGAGGTCCGCCGCCTCGGCAGCCTCCCCGTCACCTTCGTCGAGCAGCCCGAGCCGCGCGGGCTGGGACATGCCGTCCACTGCGCGGCCGCTGCACTTGCAGCCGACGAGCAGCCCTTCTACGTGCTGCTCGGCGACGTGCTCGTGCCGGAGTGCGCCCTGCTCCCCCGCATGCTCGCTGTCAGCCGTGCGCATGAGGGCGCGAGCGTCATAGCGGTCATGAGGGTGCCCCCCGAGCAGGTCGGCCGCTTTGGGATCGTCGCGGGCGAGCCTGCGGGCGGCCCGGGCGAGGACGGCGTGTGGCGCGTCACCGGCATGGTCGAGAAGCCGTCGCGCGAGGAGGCCCCCTCGGATTTGGCCATCTTCGGGCGCTACCTGCTGACGCCTCTGACCATGCGCCTGCTCGCCACGACCGCGCCGGGCGCGGGCGGGGAGGTGCAGCTCACCGACGCCCTGATTGCGCTGCTTGCGCACGAGGAGGTCTATGCGCTCGTCATCGGCCCCGACGAGGGCTACGACGTGGGCACGGTCGAGGACTGGCTCTCGACGAACCTGCGCCTTGCCCGCAGGTCGCCGTCCTTTGCCTCCCTCTTCGATGCCGACTGACATGTTACCGTTCACACCCCACTGCCACCCCGACCCCCACTGCCATTCCGGGCCCCGCTGCCGCCCCGGGCCCCGCTGCCGCCCCGGGCCCCGCTGCCGCCCCGGGCCCCGCTGCCGCCCCGGGCCCCGCTGCCGCCCCGG
>JAISGJ010000054.1 GCA_031263105.1 Coriobacteriales bacterium | reverse complement strand
AACCTGAAAGGTTGAATATGATTACCCTTCTCCCGCCGTGCACCGTCATTCCCGCGAAAGCGGGAATCTCCTCCCCCACCCACCGCACTTGGGTAGCCTGATGGCGGGAGATTGACTTCGTCGAGCTCCGCTTCGCTCCGGTTCCTCGCTTCGCTCCGGTTGCTCGCGGGGCGCGGTCTGACGGCGCCCAAAGATGTGAGTGGGCGGGGGCCCCCCCCCCCCCCCCCCCCCACCCTCAGGCGAGCCCCTGTTCGGCCAGTATGCTCTGTCCGCTGACGGCTCCCGGGCAGGCGGTGCCCGCCTCGACGAGGAACGACGACGGCCTGACGACGGCCATGCGTCTGCCGTCCTCCGCTCTTACCCGTGCCACCTGCATCTTCATGCGCTCGGCGACCTCGAGCTCGGCCTTGCTGAAATACGACAGCACAAGGCGTTCGCGCGCCTTTGACACCGCGTTGTAAAACGCCCGGCGATCGGCATCCATGACCCGCTTCCGCTCCTCCTCGGTGCTCACCACCTCGAAGGCATCGCGCCGAGGGACGAGTCCGTCGACTGCGCTCAGGGCAAAGATGTTGTCGTACTCACAGCCACAGAGGGAGGCGTAGGTGGCCATATGCAGGGTATGCGCGTCCTCGGGAGCGGTCGGGTCGTCGATGGCCTTCTGCATGACCCCGAGAAGCCGGACGGCGTCCTCGCTGCCGTCCATCGCCCGCGCAACGTCCTCGAACTCCGTCAGGCCGTTGGCGCCTATGGCGTTCAACAGGGAGAACCCGCGCCGCCCGCCCTGTTTCTCGATGAAGTCGCAGCCGGATTTCCAGCGCTCGGCCAGAACGCCCGCCTGCAGGAAGGGTGCACGTTCCGCCGTGGCGGCGGCCTTCAGGGCATCGTGGGGCGCCAGCCCTTGTTCGGCAGCAAAGCCGTGGAGTCTGCGCCAGACGCCGCTGTTCGTGAGATGGTCGTCGAAGCCGCACCAGCTGCGCCATGCGACCATGTCGGAGGGGTCGGCCAAGAGGCCCAGCTTCGTGTAGGCGACGAGCGCCGGGGCACGGCGGCTTTCCCGCAGATCGCCGCCGAGGCCTCTTGAGGCACCGGCCGTCGACACGGCGAAGCCCCGTTTGACCAGGAGGCGTGCCACCATGTGGGCCCAGGCTGCAGTGGGCACAAGCACGCAGGTCCGGTTCTCCCGTAGAAGGCCGCCTGTGTTGAACAGCACGCGCAGGTACTTCGTGATGCCGTCCAACTCCTCTTCCAACGTGTCCCATTTGACGAGAAGGACGCCCCGCCCTTCGTCCTTTCTGTCCGTATGCGTGCCGTCGGCTGCCTTGAGCGCCCGATCCATGTCGCCGTGGTCGCAGAGGGCATCGGCGAAGGCTGCGACCTCGGGGTTCCCGTAAACCGTCGAAAGGCGGCAGACATCGACATTGCGGCGGACGGACTCGAATGTGGAAAAACCCCCGGGGCAGGGGAGGGAGGCGTGCGGGGCAACGGTCTGGTTCGGGTTTCCGCACACGACGAGCTGTTCTTTTGCCAGCAGGCACAGACAGGTCTGCTCGGCACGGCTCATGTTCTGGAAGTCGTCGCACAGCACGTAGTCGAAGCGGTGACGTGCCGCTTTGCCGCCTTCGCTTCTCAGGTATCCGGCGCAGAGGAAGGCCGTCTCCTGGCGCAGCATCGCCTTGCGCCACGTGAGCACGGACACAAGGTGCTCCAGGACGGCGTCCTCCTCGCCTCCGGCCTGCCAGAGGTTCTGCGGCACAAGGTCCGCCCACTGCCGATAAAAGTACCCGAGCATCTTGCGCAGGCGGCGGAGGGGCTGGCCGAGTGTCTTCATGTCCTCCAGGAAGAAGTTGTATTCGGCGTCATTGAGCAAGCGCGGCACCCTCCCCGTCGTTGCGACGGCCTGGGGCGCACCGAGCTCGTCCCTGCACAGGGAGAGGGCGTTCTTCACCGTCAGGGCATCCACTCCCCCCTGCCGCTCTTCTCCCAAGGCCCTGCGCAGACGGGATTTGAACGCTTCTGCGGCGAACGCGCCTGAGACCTCCACCAGGATGGATTCGGGCGCAACGCCCCGCGTGACGAGCGCGGCACAGCGCGAGACGAGCGCTTCCGTCTTCCCGCTGCGCGCGGGGCCGAGGATCTTCACGATACGCCCTTCGTGGTCGGCGACGGCCCGTGTCAAGGGAGGCCTCCCTCGGTCGTGAACGAACAGGACGCAGAGTCGAACTCACGCATGGTGCCGTCGGTGCAAGCGACCGACCAGATGCGGTAGTCGATGGGGAAGTCCGGGCGGGGGAGTTCGAAAAGCCCCTCTGCGCCCCCATCTCCGTGTTTTCCTCCGTCGTCGTGTGCGGGGCCTGTCGAGGCCGTCAGCTCGGGCGATTCCAGGAACTCCTCGTCTGCCTGGGCCTCGAGAACCTCCCGGGCCTCGCGCTTCGCCGCGTCCTCTGCGGCAGCCTGCGCCGCCCTCTTCGCCTCGCGCCCGTCCTCGGCGGCGCGGCAGGCGGCCTTTTGCGCCTCCCAGGAGGCAGCGGAGGGCATTGTCACCTCGCGTATGTCGCCCTCCAGTGCACCGTCGTTCAAGGCGTTGCGCAGAGCCGTCAACAGGTTGCCCGCCTCGGGGCCGATGCCGCTTGTGGAGTCAAGGCGCAACAGCGCGTGCAGGGCGCCGTTCTGCAGGTCGATGTCCATCCAGTCGAACACAAGCTCGGTGCCGCCTATCTCGCGCTGACGGCGGTTGTATATCCTCATGTTGTTGCCCACTTTGTCGAGCATGCGGCGAAGCCAACGTCCCACGACCAGCTCCCACAGCTCGTCTGCCCCCTCGTCCTCGGAGTGCAGGTAGCGCCTGCTGCCCAGTTTCACCAGGAGGCGGGCGGTATTGGTCGTGGCATCGCATGCGGACGCCCCGTGCGTCCGCACAAGCACAGGGCCGACATGGGAGTAGCTGCGGGCGACCTCCAGGCGCAGCTCCTCGCTGTCGAGGCGTCGGTCGATATCCAGGACAAGCGTCAAAGACGGATGCGGCAAGGCCATGGCTTCCTCCTCAGACAGGCGGGTGCTCCGCTGAACGGCACTTCTCTTCTCTGTCGAGTATACCTGCCTGTCAGACAGCAAAATAATCTTCTGGGGATGATATGTCGTCGCAAAAGCATCCATCCGCCATTACCTGTGGCCCCGTTGTCCTCCCTACAATCGACGCACGTAAGATTCGCATGGCCGTTCGGCCGAGCGGGGCCTGATGCCCGGTGCGTCTCTTGAAGCCGGTGACAAGAGAGAGAAAGAGAGAGGAGGGACACATGACGAGACTCTCACTGACCCGTCGGAGCTTTCTGAAGGCCTCTGCGGTCATGGGTGCCGCATGTGCCGTCGGGTTCTCGGTAAAGACATCGACGGCCCTTGCCGAGGGCGAGGACGCCTCGGCGGGCGAGGTCAAGCGGATTCGCTCCTGCTGTCGGGCATGCGGGAAAGTCGAATGCGGGGTCTGGGTCACTGTCCAGGACGGCAAGGTCATAAAGGTGGAGGGCGACGAGTCCAACGCCCACAGCCGCGGGCACTGTTGCGCGAAGTCGCAGTCGTCCATGCTTGCCCTGTACCATCCCGACCGCCTTCGCTACTGCATGAAGCGCACGAACCCCAAGGGCGAGGACGATCCCGGATGGGTGCGCATCTCCCTGGGCGAGGCCTTTGACACGGCCGGCGAGAAGTTCAACGAGATAGTGGAGAAGTACGGCGGAGAGGCCAATTTCGCCATGGGCGGGACCTCGCGCGTCTGGGCCCAGCCGCCTTACGGCACGCTGAAGTCCATCTTTCCCACACCCAACGCCCATCTTGCCTATGAGATATGCAAGGGCCCCCGCCATTTCGGCGGCATCCTGACGGATGAGATCGGCTCGCCGTGGATGGAGGTCGAGCAGGGCCCGCTCGTGTATGTCCAGTGGGGCACCGCGTCGGAATACTCGAACTACGACTCCACGAACCGCACGGTCGTCGACTGCTCGCAGCGTGCCTACAGGCACATCCTCGTCGATCCGCGCATGACGCCGTTGGGCAAGGAGGCCGATGTCTGGCTGCCCTTGCGCGTCGGCACCGACCTCTGCCTGGCATTGGGCTGGCTCAAATGGATCATCGACAACGAGGCATACGACGACCTCTTCGTCCGGCGTTGGAGCAATGCGCCTTTCCTTTGGAACCCCGAGGAGGACGGGCGCACCGCCAAGGGTTACTTCATGGAGATGAACGGCGGCGTGGACATGGAGAGCCGCATTCTCACCGAGGCCGACCTCGACCCCGAATGGGTGAACCAATACTGGGATTACGAGGGTCGCTACCAGCGCTTCATCTGTTGGGATGAGAACAACGGCAAGCCGACCTTCTGGGACAGCGAGGCCTGTCAGTGGGAAGGCGAGAAACACAGGATCCCCACGACGGGGACGTGGATCGAGCACCCCTACAAACCCCTCATAGCCGATGCCTGGCTTCCCGACCCCTCGCGTTTCGCCGACCCGTCCGATTCCGCCTTCGACGCCTACTGGAACGAGGGCAACGAGGGCGGTGCACGGTCCAACCCCGCAGGGCTCCCCAAGAACCCCGCACTGTTCCCCGGCGGTGTGGAGGTGAGGCTCAAGGACGGCTCCACCGTCAGGGCAGACACGGTATGGGAGGCATTCTCTGACAGCCTTGCGCAGTACACCTTGGACTACGTGGAGGAGGTCACCGAGGTTCCCGCCGAGAAGATAGAGGAGGGCGTGCGCATCTACACGACGCGCCTGAACCCGCTTCACGGCAACGGCGGCATCCATTACCAGCTGGCACCGGACCAGACCGGACATGCCGTCCAGAACACCCGTGCCCTCCAGATCATCGCCTGCATAACCGGCAACTCCGACGAGCCCGCAGGCAATCGCGGCTCATCCAAGGCGCAGGTCGATGGCTGCTGCGGGCGCGCCAATATGTTGAAAACCGACCACGAGCCGCGCGAGTGGGGCTTGGACGTCGGCACGATGGAGCTGGGCGACACGCCGCGCGACCTGTCCGTCGAACAGCAGATACCGCTCATCCAGAACTTTGTGCGCTACCTCATAGACGAGAAGTCGCCCCTGGCCGAACGTTACGGCAACCATGTGCCCAGCAACGACGAGGCGCGCTGGGTCGCCGAGCGCAAGGGCGGCGCCTATAGGTCGAGCCGGGCCTGGCCGGCGCTCAAGACCCCCTTTGAGAGCAATGAGAGGCAGATCTCCGCCGAACGCTTCCCCCTGCTGCGCTACTGGAACCGCTGGGCCGACTCTACGGCCATCTGGGACTCCGTCAACGAGATCGACACCCCCTACCAGATCCATGGCGGCGTCTGTATGTCCGGCGACTTCATGAACGAGTCCAACCTGTTCGAGGCCTGGGAGGCGCTCACGCGCCTGGACTTCTGGTTGGACTTCAACCTGTGGTCCTGTCCGAACAACGGCTGTGCGGACATAGTCATCCCCGTCCTGCACTGGCTGGAGGTCAACACGGGCCGCGTGTCGCAGGGCGCGGGCGGCATCTTCGGTGCTGGGCAACGTTGCGCGGAGCCTGTCGGCGACTGCATCTACGACCCGGTCGGCGTCATCTGCCTGTACAAGGCAATGGGTGTGGTGTGGAACGACCGCGACCCCGAGTACGACCAATGGAACGACCTGGATTACAACCAGTTCGTCCAGATGGGCGGCCCTGTCAGTTACGAGGAGCAGGAGTACCGCGTGCTCAAGGACGCGACCGACTGGTGGAAGTACGAGGAGTGTCCCGACGGCCCGGACTTCCCGCAGTTCGCCGCGAAGTTCCAAGAGGAGGGCTGGTTCGACTGCCGCAAGTGGCACCCGGAGCGCTGGGGCACCTACCGACGCTGGGAGATGGGCTATCGTCGTCAGCAAGGCGGTTACAACCTGTACGCGGCCATCGACGAGAAGTGCGGGTTCATGACCCCTACCGCCAAAGTGGAGATCTGGTCGACCATTGCCGAGACCTACATACCCGACGGCGCTGCCACGTTCTCCAGCACGAATGTCGTCGATCCGGAGATACCGGACATCGACAAGTTCCCCCATTGGATTGAGCCGAAGAACTCCAGGGTCTCGAACCCCGAGTACTTCGATGCCTCCCTCGTCGACCGGATCACGGTGACCGACGCCTACATCAACGACAACTATCGAGGGGATCATCTCGTCGAAGAGTATCGAGAGAACCTGCAGAAGTACCCCGACAACGCCTTCATCATGACGACGGGCGCCCGTCAGCCGGTGTATTTCCACTCGGAGCATCGCCAGCTCCCCTGGTGCCGCGAACTGTGGCCGAGCCCGCGGTTGGAGGTCAACCCCAACGATGCCGCGCGGCTGGGCCTGGAACAAGGCGATTGGATATGGATCCGCAGTCCCTGGGGCGCCATCCGTGAGGTCGTCGACCTGTATTACGGCATCAAGGAAGGCACGGTCAATGCGAACCACGCCTGGTGGTACCCGGAGATCGACACCGCGTCCCACGGGTTCGAGTTGGTGAACATCAACTGCACGATGGACAAGTATGCCCAGTGCTGGATATGCGGCGCCTCGCAGCTGCGCGGTGTGCCCGTGCTCGTCTACAAGGCGACGGCGGAGAACAGCCCGCACGGGAACCCCGTGCCATGCGATCCGGATGGAAACCCCGTCATCACGAACGCCAACGACGAGCGTCTGAAGGAATGGCTTTCCAACGACCCGCGTCTGGACGATTCCAAGGTCGAGCTGACCTTCGCCAACCGTTCTGCCGGAGGTCTTCAGTCCGGCAAGAGCCTGATCAAGGAATAGGGGGCACTACGCATATGGCGAATTACGCGATCGTCACGGATCTGAACCGTTGTACCGGCTGCCTGGCCTGCACCGTTGCGTGCAAGGCCATCAACGGCGTGGACGTGGGAGATTTTTGGATCAAGACCCTGCGTATCGGCCCGCATCCCGTCGAAGGCGGATCGGGCACGTACCCGGACGTCGAGATGTACTTCCTCCCTGTCCAGTGCCAGCATTGCGAGAGCCCCGAGTGCGTCCTGGTGTGCCCTACCGAGGCATCGCATGTCCGCGAGGACGGCACCGTCCAAATTGACAAGTCGAAATGCATAGGCTGCCAGTTCTGCGCCATGGCGTGTCCTTACGGCGTGCGCTACCTGAACCAGGAGGAGCGCGTCGTTGAGAAATGCACGCTCTGCGAACAGCGCATCACCCAGGGCGAGCTGCCGCAATGCGTTGCCCAATGCGGCGCGCGCGCCCGTTTCTTCGGTGACCTCGACGAGGGCGTCGATACCTTCAAGGCACCGGCGCACCCCGACAGCCCCAGTTGTCAGTACGACGAGATGACGGCCACACGCGTCAGTCTGAAGGACTATGTCGAGCCTTACACAGAAAACGACATCCATCATCTGGTGGACAAGGGCAACAAGCCGAAGATCATGTACCTCATGCGTGAGGGCCGGAAGTGGAGGGAGTAGAACATGCATCCGGAATGGCCTCTGATACTCTTCACGTTCTTCCTCTGTGTCGCAGGCGGCACGTTCGGCGCCCAGGGGGTGCTGACGGTCATGGGGAAGGGCAGGAGCACCCAGTTGCCCTCCTTGGTCACGGCGCTGGCGGCGCTGGCCGTCGGCGGTGCGGCGGTGTTCCTACATCTGCAGCACTGGGAGCGGATCTTCAACGGCTTCGGGCACATCACGTCGGGCATCACGCTGGAGCTCATCGGCTGTGTCGTCTTTGCCGTGGCACTGGCGCTCTATTTCTTGATGATGCGACGCTCCGAGGAAGGCGCGGCTCCCGTGTGGTGCGGCATCATGGCGGTCGCCGTCGGCCTTGCGCTGCCGGCGGTGACGGGCATGAGCTACCTCATGCCGGCCCTTCCGTCGTGGGACAGCCCTTTGCTGGTCGCGTTCTATCTCACGAACACGGTGTTCATGGGCGGCATGGTCTCCCTGATTCTCACGGGTCTGACAAAAAGCGAAGGCTCCAGGGGCATCGGTGTGCGCCTGGCGCTGGTCGGCGGCCTGTTGCAGGCGGCAGTGGTGCTCGTGTACGCCTTTGTCGTCAACGGGTCGGCCGACCTGTATTCGGCCGACATCTCGTATTACTTCGACCCGACTCTGCCCGACGTCGCCATGGTCGATCCCCCGTCGCTCATGCAAAGCATCTTGGCGGGCAGCCAGGCCGTCCCGTTCTGGATCGGCGTCATCGTCGTCGGCATCGCTGCCGCGCTTGCGCTGCTTTGGCCGATAAGGCGCCTGGAGGGCACGACGCTCGCTGTCGTTGCCGGAATCGCGCTCGCATGCACGGTCGTGGGCTCCCTCTCCTGGCGCGTCATTCTCTACGTGGTCGCCCTCAACGTTTTTGCCCTGTACTGAAAGAGCGCCCGGCAGAGGTTCTGGCCGGCCTTTGTCGGGCGCTTGACTCGGATCGCATTGTCCACGCGGTCGTCTATGGTGGTTCGTGACAGCGGGGCCTCTCAATCGTCCTTGCCTCGCTTTCGCAACGCGCAGGCCCCGTTTTCACGAACCCGCTTGTCCCAGTGGAGCGTGCAGGCGCATGAAAAGGAGATGCAATGGATAAGGATGCGGCCTCGGACGCCCAAGGCATCGGTGCGCCGACAGGCGTCTCCCGGCGCAACCTGTTGATCGGGTTGGGCGGCACGGCGGCGTTCATGGGCCTGGGCGCAATGCGTTATGTGGGGAGCACGCCGCTCTGCCGTCCTCCAGGAGGTCAGGACGAGGACGCTCTTCTCTCGGCATGCGTTCGCTGCGAGAAATGTTACGAGGTCTGCCCCCGCAAGGTCATAGTGCCGGCCCATCTTGAGGACGGCCTGCTGGGCGTGCGCTCGCCGACCTTGGACTTCTCCGACGACTTCTGCGACTTCTGTGTCGAAGAGAACGGCGGTGACCCGCTGTGCGTGCGCGTGTGCCCCACAGGCGCGCTCGGGCTTCCGTCTGACTCTGGGCCGGAGAACACGATTGTCGGCCTGGCGGTAATTGACGAGGGCACGTGCCTGGCATACCGCGACACCAGCTGTCGGTATTGCTACGATGCCTGTCCTTACGAGGCCATGGAGCTGAGCAGCGACACGCGGAGCCCGCGCCCCCGCGTCATCGCAGAGAAGTGCAACGGCTGCGGTGCCTGCGAGAGCGTGTGCGTCTCGCTCGAGGCGGCTTCGATCGCCACGGGCGCGACCGAGCGCGCGATCGTCGTCAGGGCGGTCGAGGCATCGAATCGAAGGAGCCTGTCATGAGCTCGGAGAAAGTGCGTGTCATCGTGGCATCGGCTGTGTTCGTGTCGCTGTCCGTCGGGTTGGTCGTGGGTGTCGGCACAGGCACGCTCTCGGGTCTCGGGTGGGACGACATCTCGCTCCTATGCCCGTTGGGAGCGCTTGCCGTCATGATATCCACCAGGACGCTCATCCCCCGCGCTGTCATCTCCCTCGTGGCCATGGTGCTGGTCGTGCTGGCGCTGGGAAGGGCCTTCTGCGGATGGGCCTGCCCCGTGCCGCTGCTGGAGCGCGTCAGAGGCTTCTTCCGTTCTCCCAAGAGGCGCAAGGCCCTGAAGGACGCGCGGCGCAACGTCGTGCTCGCCCGTGCGAAGCGGGAGCCGGGGTGCGCACAGGGCTGTCCGTCCTCCGGGAGCTGTGCGCAGAAGCGCGCCGCCCTCGACTCGCGCCACTTCGTGCTCGGCGGGGCCCTGCTCTCCACGGCGGTGTTCGGGTTTCCGGTGTTCTGCCTCGTCTGTCCCGTCGGGCTCACGTTTGCGACCGTGTTGACGGGTTGGCGCCTCTTCGCCTTCGGTGACGTCACGTGGTCGGTCGTGCTCGTGCCCCTTCTGCTTGTGGTGGAGATCGTGGTCCTGCGAAAGTGGTGCACGCGCATCTGCCCGCTCGCGGGACTCATGAACCTGGTGTCACGCTTCAGCAGGACGTTCAGGCCCGTGATCGATGACAACAGGTGCCTGGAGACCGCTGAGGGGAAGCCCTGCAGCCGCTGCGCCCTTGCATGCGATGCCGGGATCGATGTGCGTCACCCTGATTTCGGGGAGCGCGGCCTGGCCGACTGCACCCATTGCCGGGCCTGCCTGGACGCATGTCCGACCGGTGCCCTCAGTATGCCGCTCCTTGCCGGCCGTAGCGTCAGGACTAAGGCATCGGGCGGCCTCGAAGGCAAGGGGCCGGAGAAGGAGAACGGCTAGACCATGCCAGGCCCCCGCGCCGTCTCCGGCGTCTTAGATCAGATGGACACGGCGGCCGTCACGGTGCGCCAGGAGCGTTGCGCCAAGGTGCGCAACCGCAACGTCTCCTGCCTGAGATGTGCCGACGCATGCACATCGGGATGCATATCGCTTGTCGACGGCGAGCTTGTCGTCGATGCCGCGCGGTGCGTCGGATGCGGAACCTGCGCAACGGTCTGCCCGACCTGCGCCTTGGAATCCCGCAATCCAAGCGACGCGCAGCTTTTGGCCTCGTGCGTCCGCGCCTTGCGAGACGGCGAGGCGGTCATCATGTGCGAGCAGCTCAGGTGCGCCGTCTCAGGACTCATCGACGAGGGGCGCGTGGCCTCGGTGGTCTGCCTCGGCAGGGTGGAGGAGTCGCTTGTCGTCGAGCTTGCCGTGCGGGGCGCGCGCTGCATCCATCTGGCATGTGGGGAGTGCAGCCGATGCGCACAGGCGCATGGGCTGGACTGCGCCAGGCTTGTTGCGGGCACCGCAGGCACGCTCCTTGAGGCCTGGGGGAGCGCCGTGCGCATATGCATCGAACAAGGCGTCCCTGCCGATCTGGTCGTCGCCGCCGACGGGCCCGCCGCCGCCGACGGTGCCGTCGCAGCGTATTTCTCGAACGGCAGCGGCAACCGCGCGACAGCTGCGCCGACGGCGGCTCCTGCAGGGTCGGGCGTTCCGCCGAGCGCGGCGCGCCCGCTTCCGCACGTCATGAAGGACGGCACGCTGCCCCATTTCCTGCCCGATCGGCGCGAGAGGCTGCTCAACGCGCTTGCCCTGCTCGGCGGGCCTCGTGTCGGCAGTCTGTCGGTGCGCCTGTGGGGGCGCGTGGCGATCGACGGGCGGAAATGCTCGTCCTGTCGGATGTGCGCGACGTTCTGTCCCACCGGGGCCATTCGGAAGTTCGACAGGGATGGCGGTGCAGACGGCGGCGGGCACGGCACGTTCGGCGTGGAGCACCGTCCCGCAGACTGCGTGAAGTGCGGAAGCTGCCGCGACATCTGTCCGGAAGGCGCCCTCACCGTGTTCGATGACGTCAGGACCGCAGACCTGACCGACGGCACGTCCCATCGCCACACCATGCGCCCACGTTCCGTCGAACTGGGCAGCGCCCAACAGATCCTGAGCGCCATGCGTCACGGCATGGACGCCAGCGTCTTTGAAAGATAGACCCCACGTGAGCCACGTCTGTGCTACTATCCAATGAGCGCAAATTCCTTTAGTCACCAAAAGAGATCTCGTGACGACGGAGGAGAGCGCAGGAGAAGTACGGCATCCCCGCAGTCTACCTCTTCGGCTCCTACGCCCGCGACGAGGCGACCGATAACTGGTACAGCAGCCCCGTCCCCCTGCCCTGACCTGCCAATCCTCAATTCTGTCTTGCACTATAGAATAGTCATCTCGAGTGGCACCTTTTTCTGATCTCCTTTAGCAGCAACTGCTTCTGAGAAAACGAAGCGATTCAAGAGTGTCACAAAGTCATGTGGAAGGAGTAGAAGGCTACGCGGATGAAGACGGCGCCTGTGAGCGTTAAGGTGACAGCGCCGAGCGCCGCTGGCAGAGAGAGGGCTCTTTCACGCAGGACGGGAATGGCGAGCACGGTGAGGCCGGATGCTCCGAGTGCGCCAAAGGCCGCAATGGCCCACCTGTTCCAGGGCACCAACTCCGCCGCAGTGCCCAAGGCGTTTCGCAGCTGCCCCAGTTCCATGTCCTGTATGCCATAGACTGCGAGGGCGGCAATCAAGGAGAGGGCGCAGCAGCAGAGCAGGGTGCGGGTATACCAAGGCTGCGGAGGAAGCTCAACTCCCATCCTTTGCGCAAGCACCAGTGTCGCAAGCGTCACGGGCGGACCGGTCACGCCTGCCATCACCCAGAGGCCGGGCGGAACCAGCTCGCTGTTCCAGGTGGGTATGGTGGCGATCGCATACACCACACTGATTTTTTCCACAAGCCATAAGGCCATCACGCAAGAGACGCAAAGCCATATGCGGTTTAAGGTGAACGGGACTTTTCCACTAAACGACGCAAGCCAGTACGCGCCGGCGACGACCAGAAAGCCAAGAGCACTTATAACCTCGTTTGAGAGCGGCGAGCGTCCCCAGCCGTTAAGCACATACAGGGCGTTACCCGGTGTGCCTAAGTGAGTGGCCGAGGCAACAAGCCCCACCATGCAAACCGTCAGCGGCACCACCAGCCAATGCGTCAGACGCTCGACCCACTCCTCATGCCGCGGCTGCCGAATGACCAGCACAGCCATGAGCAGAAAAGCAAGAGCGCCGGCCGGGGCAAGCACAGTAAAGGCACTAAGCGTTATGCGGATGTCCGCTCCCATTGCGTCGCCCCTAAACGTACAACTTCTTTTTGCTCACTCTGACCCCCAGGTTCTCAACAATTCCCTCAAGCGTGCTCTGCGTGAGCACGGCAAGCCCCTCGTAAAACGGTTGCCGCGCGTCTGCGCGGAGCACTTGTAGATAGCGGGGCACCCAGGGCATGAGGTGCTCGGCCAGATACGTGTGGAGACCTTCGGGCTTTTCTGTGGCCAGCCATCCCATTAAAACAAGCATTCTGCCGATGTGGTCTTCGGGCTCGCGTTTTTCTTGGTTGACTACGATGTCATTTTCGCGCATCCATTGGCGGAGTTCCAAAAGCGAGGTGCCAAAGAGCACCTGGTCCTTGTCCAGATATACCGAGCCCCAAGCTGGAGCCTTAAAGTGGTGTGGGCCGATGAACAGCCGTTGGTATTCTCGGGCAAGCCCGGTGTCTGTGGCATTCGCAGCATTCGCGGCATCCGTCTCGGTGAGGCCCTCCTGCATGAGAGCGTGTGCGACTCTGAGTTCGTCTTCGGTGCCAAAAGGCCAGTCCGCAAGCGAAGGAAGTTGCTCCAACTGTTCGCGAAGAAGTTGAAACGCGGGTTCTCTGGGGTACGTCAAAAACAGCGCTCCCAGAATTCGCCCACAGGATCCGATGGCCTCACGCGCTTCGGTCGGTATGGGTCGGTTCGTCATTTTGGCAGCAGCAGTCTTGGTCATATCACTTCTTTCGGATTTGCGACAAACCCTGTGTAGTCGTCATGGTCGTGCGCGGCGGGAGATGGTCTGATGATGAGATTCGGCAGCGTGGCCGAGGGGTCGCACAGCGGCGCGATAGAACTGACGCCCGTATACCGTGCGCGCAACTCTGTCATGTCGTCAAAGTCGAGTGCGCGCAAAGGGCAGGCTTCCACGCAGATGGGCCTTTTGCCTTCAGCCGTCCGGTCGTAGCAACCATCGCATTTGGTGCTCGTATGCGCAGTCTCGCTGATATGCGGCGCGTGATACGGACAGGCCATCGTGCAATAGCCGCAGCCAATACAGACATGGGCGTTCACCCGTACCAGCCCGTTTTCCTCTTTGTGCATTGCGCCCGTGGGGCAAACGTGCACGCAGACGGGCGCGTTGCAGTGATTGCAGGAAACCGAGACGTAATAGACAGAAACATCCTGTTCCCAAATTCCCTCTGTGTGTTGCCACCAGGAGCCTCCTTCATAGTCGTACACACGTCGAAACGTATGCTCCGGCCCGAGGTCCTTGTAATCCTTGCAGGCCAGTTCGCAGGTTTTGCACCCTGTGCAACGCGTACTATCGAAGTAAAACCCGTACTGCATCATCACTCTATCCCGTCCCCTTGTCCCTTTGTCCCACAACCTGTCCTGGACACTATGTAAAGGAACTGAGGCCTCCTCTACATAGTGTCCAGGTGGCCCCCTCTTACGCTACTTCCAACTCGTTGGCGACAAAGCCGGTTGACAGGGCGGGGCCTTCAACCGCTGGGCAAGATTTTATCACCAGGCTTGGTGCTGTCTGGTCGGGGTCGGCTAGGGGCGGCACCTGTGCCAGGTCGCCGTATTTTGAACGCAAGGCTTCAATGTCGCCAAATTCCAGCGCTCTGAGCGGACATGCCTCCACGCAGATGGGCTGCCTGTCTTCGGCGAGACGGTCAAAGCAACCGTCGCACTTCCGCGCTTGCTGCGCCTCGGCATCCATTTTCGGCACGGCATATGGGCAAGCCGTCACACAGGAACCACAGCCGATACAAAGCTCCGCGTCGATGGCAACAAGCCCGTTGTCCCCATCCTTTACAATCGCATCAACCGGGCACACAGCAAGGCAGGCGGGCATCACACAGTGATTGCAGGCTTCCGAAACATGGTAAACAAATGCGCTGGTCGTCCAAGTGTCGTTGTCGCCCTGCGCCCACTCTCCGCCCTCATAGTCATATATCTTGCGAAAGAGTATCTCGGTACCGAGGTCTTTATAATCCTTGCAAGCCAATTCACAGGTCTTGCACCCCGTGCAACGAGTACAGTCAAAATAAAATCCATATTGAGCCATGAGTATCCCTCCCTACAACTTCTCGATACGAGCTATGTTTGAACCTTGGCCATTACCTTTGGTCAGTGGCGTAGGATGCTGATGCGTAAGAGTGTTGATATTGCCCCCCTTGTCGACTTTGTCTCCCGCCATATCTGCATTGTGCCAAGCTCCTTGGGGTATTGCGATAGTCCCAGGAATAATTCTCGACGTGACTTTTGCCTCAATCTCTACTATTCCTCTTTTGGATGTTACATGGGTCAGGTCTCCTGTTTTTATGTTCAGAGGATCAGCATCAACGGGGTTAATCCAAACCTGTTGCCGAAATGCTTGTTTCAGGACATCGATATTTGCGTAACTGGAATTCGAGCGTCCCTTGTAGTGAAATCCGGAGAGTTGGAGGGGGAATTTCTCGCTGGTCTCCTCATAGCTTTCAAACCCAGGCGCATAGATAGGAATGGGGGTAATAACGTCAACGGGATTGTCAAACTCCCATGTTGCAGCAGTGTCAGCAAGCGCAGATGAGTAAATCTCTATCTTTCCCGAAGGCGTCTCCAAGGGTGCTTCCTCGGGGCTGTTCCTAAAATCAGCTAGAGCTGAAAATGACGGGAGGGTTTGTTTGAATACTCCCATGGCCAGCCCTTCATCATACAAAGGTAGATCTGGGTTCGATTCATATGATTGCTCATAAATGAATCTCGTCCATTCTTCCAGTGTGCGCCCTTCTGTGTATTGTTCCTTTACGCCGAATCTATCAGCTATCTCCGTTACTACGTCATAAATGGCACGATTTTCAAACTTTGGTTGCGATACTGCTTGTCCGAAGACCATTCCGCCATAATAGGCAAATGAATTCACGCTTGCCATTGCCTCATATTCGTTCATATATATATCAGGAAGAATCAGATCCGCATAGTTCGTACAAGCATTCATAACTGTGTCGATGGCCAATATGAATTCACATTTTGATTCATCTTGCACTATAGAATGAGTACGGTTTATGTCGCCATGGCAATTCAACAGCCAACCCGATCTATAGGTCCAGATAAATTTAATCGGCGTGGTCAGTTTTTCTGTGCCTTGAATCCCATCATGTTGCATGGTGAGCTTAGTTATGTCATCCACTGCATCAACCCAAAGATAGGAAGGAATGCGTGCCTTGACCGGATTGTCGCCAACAGGAAGTCCATACATGATTCCGGGCGTCAGTGGGTTGGCAGAGGCTTCGCGGTTGCCGGTATTCGTTCCCGGCTTACCGATATGCCCAGAGACAATGGGCACCATGGTAATGGCCCGGCACGTGTTCTCTCCATTTGAGCGGCGTTGAGGGCCCCAGCCCTGACAAATGTAGGCCGCCTTCGCGTTACCTATCTCGCGAGCCAGTTCATAAATTCTATCCACAGGGATTTGGGTTATCGGGGCCGCCCACTCCGGACTCTTCGGCACCATATCATAGCCAGTTCCCAATAGGTAGTCCTTATAAGAAGCGTTTGCCGGAGTTCCTTCGGGCATGGTTTCCTGGTCATAACCTACGCAATGAGAATGCAGAAATTCCTCATCCGAGAAGCCCTCTGTAATGAATACGTAGCAGAGCGCCGAAGCCAACGCAGCATCAGTTCCCGGTCGTATCGGTATCCATTCCTCAAGATATCCTGCCGAGGATTCATTGAGCCTATAGTCGATGTTGATGACCTTGACTCCGGCAGCACGCAATCTGGCCAAGTCGTGCGTAGAGCTGCTTCCGCTCATGGCGGTATCCGAAGGGCTGTTGCCAAAAAGCACCAATAAATCGGCGTCAAGTGCTTCAATGAGTGGAGATGCCGGCATTCCGCCAAAAGTATAGGGTGACGCATACATTATCTGCCCAAGTGAGTAGTTGCCATATGAACTCAAATAACCGCCGATCAAATTCAGTAGTCGGGGGACAAAGCCCCATTGAAACTCATATCCGTAAATTGCCTCGTTCCCATAGGTATCGATGGTATATCTGAGCTTCTCAACAACAGTATCTATAGCTTCTTCCCAAGAAATGCGTTCAAATTCACCTTCTCCGCGTTTCCCCGTCCGTTTCATAGGATACTGCAGCCGGTCTGGGCTATTGATCAGTCGGCGCCTTGAGCGTCCACGCGGGCAAGCCCTCAACTGCAATTCGCCAAAAGCAGAACTGCCTGTGTTGTCGCTTTCGGCGTAGGTTATCTCCCCATCGAGTGTATGGAACTGTAGAGCGCAGGTTGACCCGCAATCATCGCAGAAACTCCACACCACCTTTTCCGTCGGCACTGTGGTTTCGTCGCGGGTGCTGTCGTCGCACCCATACAGTGACCCTAGGGCGCTGGTGCTGGCGGCGGTTGCAAGGGCGGCCAGTGCCGTTCCTTTCACAAAGCCGCGCCGCGAAAGCCGCGCCGTTTCCCTCTCTCCATTCATCTTCTCTCCTCTCAACTCCACTTTACCGTATAGTGAGCGTCTCTTAGAGTGCCATCCTGCCCCCAACAGACGCCACATGATTCGTGTAGGTTTTGCGCATTAGCTGCCAAACGCCCTGTGCCTTCACTCCATAGTGGTACGTGCGAACCGTGTTTTGCTCAATGCGCCTCCTGTCTTTTTCGATGAATACTGAAGATGCTTTAGGCGCTGACTGGAATGCTTGAGTTTTGAATGCCACATGAATCATGTGGGCTGTGTGTCCCCTCCGCTGTTACACTTTCTTTAGGGCACTTCTAAAAACCGCTTGTAGGAGGTGGAGGGTATCGGCGGGTTTGAGTTCAATCAGCGCTTTCCCCGATTCGTCACTCCCAATGTCGCGTCGTTTGGTTATGGCCTGTTTCTCGCCATCAATGCGACGTCTATTTGGGGCGGTTCCTTTCCCCTGTTGCCCATGGACATTCAGGGCTTCGGACTGCTGGCGACCTTCTCGCTTGCTCAAAGCGCCGCGTTTTGTTGTTCGTTTCTCCTGTGTGTCATAGGCGTGTATTGGATACCACAATTCACCAAACATATATCGGTAATCGGTTGCACCCTACTGCTCTTTTTGGGTTCCGTATCGCTTATCGCCCCCTTATACATCCCTCTGTTGATGTTGCCGCTCATGATTGCGGGCGGGGTGTTTCTCGGCGTGGGAAGCGCAGGCTTTCTTGCGCTGTGGCAGCGGGTCTTCGCGTCCCAGAAAGCCGAGCAGGGCGGCCTCGACGTCATCTTGGGAACAGGAGTCTCAGCCTTTGTCTACGTGGTGCTTCACGTCATCCCCCTCGCCGTTGCAGCATTCATGATTGCGTTTGTCTTCGTGCCGCTCAGCGCCTTGTGTCTCATTTTGGCTACGAGAGCGGTTGACTTCCAACAGCCGATGTTCAAAGACGAGCCGCACAGCAACAGGCAGGTTTACCAGTTGGTGCTCAAAAATCTCTGGCGTAGCGCGCTGTGCGTAGGCGGACTTACCTTTTTGGATGGGATGACACGGGCCCTCGCGCTCGATGACCCCGCACAGGGTGGTATCGTCAATCTGTTGTCGATGGGCGGAGCGCTGGTCGCCTCGCTTACCCTTATTTTCCTGTGGAGGCGCTCGACCTTTCGCTTCGACACCATACTCTCGTTTCGCACCATCTTCCCCCTTGTCGCGACGAGTCTCCTTGCCTTGCCGTTTTTGGGTACGCCGTATCTTCAGGTGTTCTCCGGCGTCATCCATATGTTTTCGACCTTTGCCGTGATGATAATGGTGATTCAGTGCGCACAGGCCTCACGCGACAACGGAATCGACCCGGTTTTCATCTACGGCTTCTTTGGGCTGATTGTGGGCTTCATGCAAAGTGGTGGCTTTTTGTCGGGATACGTCAGTGCGCTCGTCGTGGCCCCCGGGTTCTCGCAACTTGCCATCATCGCCCTGTTCTCGACTTGGCTTCTCGCAGTTGTGCTCTATTCTGTGCGGGGACACATTCAAGACAATCCTTCTGAACTGCGAGAGCGGGCGCGCGTAAGCAGCATTGAGTTCATCGCATTTGAACCCGACACAGACGATGTCATGCGAAACGGCCATGCCGAGCCTTCCTGGGCACAGTTGATACGGCTGCGAAAACCGCGCGAGAAACCGTCTGAGCCAACAGCGGCGTCCGATGAGCATTATCGCGATCGCTTGGCAAAACAGTGCGTCGCGCTTGCGCACCACTTTCGACTCTCCACCCGGGAGGCCGAGATAACAGAGTTCATCGCGCGAGGCAACAGCGTCGCACACATAGCAAAAACGCTGATTATCAGCGAAAACACGGTACGCTTTCATAGCAAGAACATTTACATGAAGCTCAGCATTCACAAACGACAGGACTTAATCGCGCTACTTGAGAAATTTGTCTGAAGATACCGAATAAGAGTGGGGTCTACGCGCCGCCGCTCGTCACTGCGATGTGTTAAGCTGGTGGCATCCCAGCAGTCGAAGGAGCGCATACACGATGTGACATCTCTCCATGTACATGACAGGACGCCGACGGGCCTGGCCTGACGACGCCCGCTTTTGCCTCGGCACCGCCTTGGCTCGGTCGAAGAGTCCCGCCCTGCGCCTGTGCGTGGGCGGCGAACCATGGAGAACACTATGCAGATAGCCCTCACCGACATCACCTACAGCTATGACGACGCGCCGGATCAGGCGCTGGCACCGGTCACGGCCACCTTTCCGGAGGGATGGACGGGCATCGTCGGCAGCAACGGCAGCGGCAAGAGCACGCTGCTGAGGCTCGTGTGCGGAGAGCTGCGGCCGACCGGCGGGCAGATGGCGCCGCGCCTCGCAGGCGCCTACTGCGCCCAGGAGACCGAGCGGCATCCGGCAGGCCTGGAGGACTTCGCCCTCGACTTCGGCGGCGAGGCCCTGCACGTCCGTCGCGTGCTCGGCGTCGAGGACGACTGGCCCTGGCGTTACGGGCAGCTCTCGGAAGGGGAGCGCAAGCGCCTGCAGGTGGCGGTGGTGCTCTGGCGGGAGCCGCCCGTGCTCGCCCTCGACGAGCCCACGAACCATGTGGACGCCGCCTGCCGTGAGCGCCTTCTGGCTGCGCTCGCCGCGTACCGTGGCGTCGGCCTGCTCGTGTCGCACGACCGCGAGCTGCTCGACGCGCTCGCGGGCCAGTGCCTGTTCCTTGGCAAGGGGCGCTCGACCATGCGTCCCGGGAACTACTCGCAGGGCCGTGGGCAGGAGGACCTCGCGCGACGCACACGGCAGCGCGAGCGGAGCGAGGCGAAGGCCGATCTGGCGCGGCTGCGGCAGGTCAAGACGGAGCGCGACCACGAGGCCGCCCGCGCCGACGCCCGCCGCTCCAAGCGCACCATCCCCAAGGGCGACCACGATGCAAAGGCGCGCATCGACCTCGCCATCTACACGGGGCAGGACGGCAAGGCAGGGCGCCGCTCGGTGCAGATGGACGCCCGCCTTGCCGCAACGCAGCAGCGCTTGGAGCAGGCACAGGTGGAGAAGGTCTATGCCGCCGACGTCTGGCTCGATGCCGAGCCGTCGCACCGCCGCCTGCTCGTCGATATGGAGGAGGGCCGCCTGGCGTTCGGGACGGGCGAGCGGCTGCCGCTTCCGGCCTCGCCGCCGCCCTGGGCGTCGCTGGTGCCCCCGCCGCCCGGGACGCCCCCGCCGCCGCCCCCGCCGTCCGCACCGCCCCCGCTGCCGCCCCCGCCGCCCGCACCGCCCCCGATGTCGCCCCCGCCGCCCTGCCTGCACATCCCCCACCTGAGCGTCGGGCCCACGGACCACGTCGCCTTGGCGGGGCCGAACGGTGCGGGCAAGTCCACGCTCGTCGCCGCCCTGCTGCGGGCGCTGCCGGAGGGCCTGCGCCTGCTGTACGTGCCGCAGGAGCTGGGCGCCGACGAGCGCCGCAGGCAGCTGGCGGCGCTCAAGGGCATCTCCGCCGCCCAGCGCGGCAGGGCGCTCTCCATCGTCGCGCAGCTCAACTCCGACCCCGAGCGCGTCCTCTCCGGCACCCAGGCAAGCCCCGGCGAGACGCGCAAGCTGATGTTGGCGCTCGGCATCCTCGACCGTCCGCAGGTCATCGTCATGGACGAGCCGACCAACCACCTCGACCTTGTCACGACCGAGGCTTTGGAGGCGATGCTCGCCTCCTGCCCCTGCGCCCTCGTGCTCGTCTCCCACGACGCCCGCTTCCTCGCTGCCACCACCTCCATCCACTGGCAGATAGGGCCTGCCGCCAACGCCCCCGGTTCCGTGCTGAGCGTCGTCCGGTAGACGTCCGGCAGGGTTGCTGTCCACACCCCCCCCCCCCCCCCCGGGGGGGGGGGGGGGGGGGG
>JAISGJ010000014.1 GCA_031263105.1 Coriobacteriales bacterium | reverse complement strand
GGGCTGCGGGGCTGCGGGCGCTGCGGGGCTGCGGGGGCTGCGGGCGCGGCGGGGCTGCGGGCGCTGCGGGGGCTGCGGGCGCTGCGGGGCTGCGGGCGCTGCGGGGCTGCGGGCGCTGCGGGCGCTGCGGGGCTGCGGGCGCTGCGGGCGCTGCGGGCGCTGCGGGGGCTGCGGGGCTGCGGGGGCTGCGGGGCCTCCGCTCGGGATGGCAGTGGGGCTGCGGGGATTCGCCCGCTACCGCAGCTTGCCGCCTGTTGCGGCCGTGGCCTTTTTGACGACCTTTTGGTGCAGGGGCTCGACCTCTTCGAGGGTGAGGGTGCGGTCAGGCGCCCGGTATGTGAGCGAGAAGGCCAGCGACTTCCTGCCCGCGCCGATCTTCTCCGCATCGCGGTAGACGTCGAACAGGCGCAGCTCGTAAAGCAGGGCGCCGCCCGCCGAGCGGATCGCCTGGCCCACCCGCTCGGCGCTGACGTCCTCCTCCACCACGAGGGCGAGGTCGAGCGCGACGGCGGGGAACTGCGGGACGTCCCGGTACGGACGCGCCTGCTCGGCCGAGGCGAGCAGCGCCTTCACGTCCAGCTCGAAGGCGGTGACGGGCGCCGCCGCCTCGAAGGCGGCGGCCACGCGGGGATGCACCTCGCCGAGCCAGCCGAGCAGGCGCGAGCCTGCAAGCACCTCGGCCGCGCGCCCCGGCTGCAACCAAGGCGCGGCGGCGGCCTCCAGCGGCCTGAAGCGCGGCTTCGCCACGTTGAGTTCGCAAAGCAGGTTCTCGAGCACGCCCTTCCCGTCGAAGAAGCCAAGGGGCTCGGGGCCCTCGTTCCATCCGCCCTCCGTCCAGCTGCCCGCAAGGACGGCGGCGAGCATCTGGCGTTCGCGGGGCAGCTTGCGCCCCTCGGAGGCGAAGAACACCGTCCCTGTCTCGTACAGGTGCACGTTCTCGACCCCGTGGCTCTGGTTGTAGGCGACCGAGCGCAGCAGCCCCGGCAGGACGGTACGCCGGACGAGGCCCTGTTCGCTGTTCAGGGGGTTGACGAGCTCGACGGCCTGCTGGTGCTCCTCGAACGGCATGGCAAGCACCTCGCCGTCGCGCGGAGAGGCAAAGACGTAGGTCATCGTCTCGTTGAGCCCGCTCGCCCTGAGCGCACGCCCGATGACGCCAAGGCGCTGCTGCTCCACCGTCCTTGCGCCGATGCGGCCCCGGCCTCCCGGCAAGGTCGGCTCCACGCGGCCCATGCCCCAGACGCGCAGCACCTCCTCGTAGAGGTCTATCTCGCGCGTGAGGTCGGGACGGTAGCTGGGCGGCTGGACGGGAATGGCGACGTCGCGCAGGTCGGCGGCCGCAAGGGCGGCGGCGCAGTCCTCGCCGTGCATGATGTGGCAGAGCGACGTGGCGGGGTAGCTGCCGTCGGCCCGGTCGTGGCAGGCCATGCGGCAGCCGAGGCGGGTGAGGATGCCCACGATGTCTGCGATGGGGACGGGGGCGCCGACGAGGTCCTGGAAGCGCCCCACGCGGAAGGAGAGCAGCGGCGGCGCCGTCGGCGCGGGATAGGCGTCGACCACGCCCTCGCAGACGCGTCCGCCGGAGACCTCCGCCATGAGCGCGGCGGCCCGGGCGGACGCCTCGTCGCAAAGCTCCGCGTCCACACCGCGCTCGTAGCGGGCCGAGGCCTCGCTGAACAGCTGAAGCCTGCGGCTCGTGCGGCTCGTGTGCGCACTCGAGAAGGTCGCCGACTCGAGCAGGATGTCCGTGGTGGCCTCGGTGACCTCGCTCTCGAGCCCGCCCATGACGCCCGCGAGCGCGACGGCCCTCCCCGCCCCGTCGGCGGCGTTGCCGTCGACGATGCAGGTGACGTCGGCGTCCAGCGTGCGCTCGATGCCGTCGAGCGTCGTGAAGCGCTCGCCTTCGGCGGCGGCGCGCACGACGATGTGCGCCCTGCCGTCCGCGTCCTTCGCAAGCGTGTCGAGGTCGAAGGCATGGAGCGGCTGGCCCATCTCGAACATGAGGTAGTTCGTCACGTCGACGATGTTGTTGATGGAGCGCGCACCCGCCGCCCTCACCCGCTCGGCGAGCCAGTCCGGGGAGGGGCCGATCCTCACGCCCCTGATGACGCGCGCGGTGTAGCGCGCCGAGCGCCCAGGGTCGTCGATGCTCACCGTGACGAGCGCGTCCGCCGACGCGTCGCAGGGCGCGGGAGCACCCTCGCCCGTCGGCTCGCCTGCGTCAGGAGACGGGGCGTCGGGGACGCCGCCCCCTACGGGCGCTGCGCACACGCTCTCCGCCGCCTCGCCAGCCGCCGCCGTTGCGGCATCGAAATTCCCCTCCTTCGGAGGGGGTTCGAGCGCCCGGGAAACGCACCGCGTTTCCAGCGAGAACGGGCCGACAGGCCCCTGGGCGGCGCGAAGCGCCGGGGTGGTCTCCACCGCCCCCACGACCCCCACCGCCCCCGATGTGGGCATCGCCGCCGCCGCAGGCACCTCGCGCCCCAGGCCGTAGGGCACCCCGTAGAGGGCACCGACCTCACGGGCGATGCCGAGCATGCTCATGCAGTCGGGACGGTTGGGCGTTATCTCGAGGTCGATGACCGCGTCGCTCAGATCGAGGTGCTCGGCTATCGGCATGCCGACGGGCGCATCCGGATGCAGGACGAGCAGCCCCGCGTGATCCTCTCCCAAGCCGAGCTCGCGTGCGCTGCAGTTCATGCCGCGCGACTCGACGCCGCGCATCTTCGCCTTCTTTATCCTGTCGCCGCTCGGCAGCGTCGCGCCGACGAGCGCGACGGGCACCTTGTCGCCCGCCTCGAAGTTCTGTGCGCCGCAGACGATCTGCAACGGCACGGGCGCACCGTCCTCCCCACGGTTGTGCTCCCCCACATCGACGGTCGTCACCCAGAGCCGGTCGGCGTCGGGATGCCGCTCGCGCGTGAGGATGTGCCCCACGACGATGCCGTCGAGCGCCGCCCCCGTGACCTCGACGCCCTCCACGGCCGTGCCCGTCAGGTCGAGCCGTTCGGTGAGCTCCCGCAGGTCGGCGGGCAGCTCCACCATGGTCTTGAGCCATTTGACAGATACTCTCATACGTGCCCCTCTCCCCTCAGAACTGCCGCAGGAAGCGCATGTCGCCTTCCAGCAGCATCCGCAGGTCGGGAACGTTGTACTTGAGGCAGGCGATGCGCTCGATGCCGAGGCCGAAGGCGAACCCGCTGTACGTTTCGGGGTCGATGCCCACATGGCCGAAGACGTTGGGGTCCACCATGCCGCAGCCCAGTATCTCGAGCCAGCCGGTGCCGCCGCAGGAGCGGCAGCCCGCGCCGTCGCAGATGCCGCAGCTCACGTCCACCTCCGCCGAGGGCTCCGTGAAGGGGAAGAAGTGCGGGCGGAAGCGCGTCCGGCGCTCTGGGCCGAACACCTGGCGGCAGAAATACTCGAGCGTGCCCTTGAGGTCGCCGAAGGTGATGCCCTCGTCCACCACCAGGCCCTCTATCTGCGTGAACTGGGGCAGGTGCGTGGGGTCGGCGACGTCGCGGCGGTAGACGCGGCCGGGCGCGAGGATGTAGAGGGGCAGCTCGCGCTCCTCCATCGCGTGCACCTGGGCGGCGCTGGTCTGGGGACGGAGCAGCACGTCGCTCTCCCCTGCCATCGCCGCCGCGTCCCCGGAGCGGTCGACGACGTAGAAGGTGTCCTGGAGGCTGCGCGAGGGATGGTCGGGCGGCGCGTTGAGGGCGTCGAAGTTGTAGTAGGCGGTCTCGACCTCCGTGCCGTCCACGACCTGGTAGCCGATGCCCCGGAAGACCTCGACGATCTCGTCGGTCAGCCGGCTGATGAGGTGCTGCGTGCCGATGGGCCGCACACGCCCCGGCAAGGTGACGTCGATCGCCTCGGCGCTGATGCGCGCGTCGAGCTCGGCGGCCTGAAGCTCGTCGCGGCGTGCGGCCAGCGCGGCCTCCACCTCGTCGCGCAACAGGTTGGCAGCCCTCCCGACGGCCCCGCGCTCCTCGGGCGGAAGCTGTCCCATGCCGCGCAGCAGCGCAGTAAGCGAGCCCTTCTTCCCAAGCGCCCCGACGCGCACCTGCTCCAGCGCGGCGCTGTCCGCCGCCTCAGCGACACGGGCGAGCAGCAGCCCTCGCTGCTCCCCGATTTCCTCCACAAGCGACATAGACCGTCCTCTCCTGCCATAAGCTGCCGTAACGCTCCCCTTATGATACCAGATGGCCCCCAGGCACGTCGGAGCGCCCGGACGGGCCGCACGGGCCGCGCAGGAGCTGGAAGAAGAAGGCCTTGCCGCTGGGGTCGCCTTTCAGGTCCATGATGCAGAGCAGGGTGTCGTCGTCGATGCGACGGAAGGCGTCTATCACCGCAAGGCGGTCGTAGACCATGCAGGCGCCCACGGTGCCGCGGAACTCGACCCTGCGCAGGCGCGCGCCGCTCGTGCGGGTGACGACGTAGGGGTAGGCGCAGCGGAAGAGCAGGCGGACCAGCGGCCCCGGCAGGCCGTTGAGCCACACGCTGAGCGGCATGCGGGCGGGGTTTGCGCAGAAGGTCGAGCCGTTCGGCCTCGCGAAGACCATCGGATAGACGTGCTCGTCGTCGTCGAAGCGCTTGCCGTACCAGCCGCAGGTGCCGAGCAGCCCCTCCAAAGGGTGCCCGGAGAGCACCTCGCGGCCCCGCCAGAGCCCCCGCAGCTCGTCGCACCCCACGGGCGCAAGGCCGTCGAACCACTCGCAGGCCTCCTGCTGGGCGAGCCTGAGAGGGGGCAAGGGGCCACTCTTCTCCCGTATCTCCCGTAGCGTTTGCCCCTCACGCAAAGGGGCTGTGTCCTCGGTCATCGTCCCAACTTCCGTTGTCTCGCCCGGTCTGTCCTGTGGCCCATTATATTCCCTTTCGCGTGACGGCGGAGCGGACTCGGGTATACTGGAGTCGAACACTCTAGGGAGCTTTACCATTCACACCCCACTGTCATTCCGAGCGGAGCGCAGCGGAGCCGAGGAATCCTTGGTCGCGAAGCGGCCAACTACGGCCGGAAGATGCCCCGACCTGCGGTCGGCTGCTTCGCAGCCGAGGATTCCTCGGCGGGACTCGGAATGACAGTGGGTGTGAACGGTAACTATGGAACAGGAAGCTTCAATGGACAAGCGGAACCGTGAGCCCGTCATCGTCGTCGGGCATCGCAACCCGGACAACGACTCTATCTGCTCGGCGGTCGCCTATGCGCACCTCAAGAGGTTGCTCGACCCCGAGACGGGCTACGTCGCCATGCGTCTGGGGCCGCTGCCCCACGAGTCGCGCTACGTGCTCGACCGTCTGGGCATCCCGTATCCCCCCGTCGTCACCCACGTGCACAGCCGCGTGCGCGACGCCATGACGCCCAGGCCGCTGCAGGTGCCCACGGGAACGACCATGCGCGAGGCGGGCGAGACCCTGAAGCGGCGCCAGATCCGCACCCTGATCGTCCACGACGACGAAGGGCGCTACGCAGGGATCATAGACACGACGACCTTTGCCCACCTCTACCTCGCGGAACTCGATAACGGGGAGGCGGACGCGCAGACGCGCCGTGCGACGCTGGCGCAGCCTGTGGGCGCCTTCCTCTCCACGGACGTCGTCGTCCTCGAGGCCGACGACCTGCTCAACGAGGCGCGCGAGGCCGTGCTCGCCTCGACCTTGCGCCAGGCCGTCGTCCTGGACGACGAGCAGAGGGCCCTCGGCATCGTCACGCGCACCGACCTCGCCCGCAGCCCGCGCCGCCGCGTCATCCTCGTCGACCACAACGAGACGTCCCAGGCCGTCAGCGGCATACAGGAGGCGGACGTGGTCGAGGTCGTCGACCACCATCGCATCGGCGACATACAGACCGCCGCCCCCATCCCCTTCATCAACCTGCCCCTCGGCTCGACCGCCAGCATCGTCGCGACGGAGTACCTGCGCCACGGCGTCGCCTTCGAGCCGCCTATGGCGGCGATCCTGCTCGCGGCCCTGCTCACCGACACCGTGCTGCTCAGGTCGCCCACCACAACGAAGCGCGACCACGAGCTGGCCGCGCTGCTCGCCGATGCCGCAGGGCTTGCCGTCGAGACCTATGGCCGCGAGCTGTTCGAGGCGCGCTTCGCCCAGCAGGACGGCTCGGTCGAGGGCATCGTGCGTGCCGATGCCAAGGTGTTCACGCGGGGGGACTCGAGCTTCATGGTCTCGCAGTACGAGACCGTCGACAGGGGCGACATCCTCGAGAAACAAGGCGAGATACGGCAGCTGCTCAGGCGCATCGTCGAGGAGCAGGGCCACGAGTTCGCCCTGCTGCTCGTCACCGACATCATGCGCGAGGGCTCGCAGTTCATCGTCGCCGGAAACCCCCGCACCGTCGAGCACAGCTTCAACGTCAGCTTCGGCGCACAGGGCAGCGTCTGGGTCCCCGGCATCCTCTCCCGCAAGAAGCAGGTCGCCCCCCGCCTGCTGGACTAGCGCTCCCGCTGCCGCTCCCGCGCCGCTCAGGGCCTGTGGGAGCGGAAGGCGCAGTCGACGAGGGGGTCGTCCACGAAGCCCGTGGCCTGGAGGTAGGCGTAGCGCCCGCTGCCCCCGCTGCGGGGGGGGGGGGGGGGGGGGGGGGGGGGGGGGGGGGGGGGGGGGGGGCGGGGGGGGGCGGGGGGGGGGCGGGGGGGGGCGGGGGGGCCCCGGGGGGGGGGGGGGTGGGGCGGCGGCCGACGGGACGCTCCTGAAAGCCGTAAACGTCTCCAAGTCCTACGGGGGCAGGACTGTCCTGGCGGA
>JAISGJ010000245.1 GCA_031263105.1 Coriobacteriales bacterium | reverse complement strand
TTTTTATTACACCAAACACACACCCGGCGCCGGCCGGTGTCACCCCCCCCCCCCCCGGGCGCGCCCGCCGGGTTTTGGCCCCCCCCCCCCCCCCCCCCCCTTGACCCCGCATGCCCCCTAGGGTATCATGCTCTCACCGCTTGATACCCATACCCCCATATGTACCAAGGAGGCCATCGAGCGGCGGCCTTCCACCAAGGAGGACTCGATGTCCCTACCGGCGTTCCTCAAGAACAGCGAAAAGCGCACCCTCCTGCTTCTCGGCTTCTCGGCGCTGTCGCTGGGCGTCAGCTTCTTCGCCCCTGGCATCCTTCCCTTCGATGCGGCGTGGGCCGCCATCCTGCTCTGCGGGATTCCCATCGTCAAGGGTGCCGTCGTGGGGCTGGTCACCGCCTTCGACATCAAGGCCGACGTGCTGGTTTCCCTCGCCCTTGTCGCCTCGCTCGTGATCGGAGAGACCTTCGCCGCCGGAGAGGTCGCCTTCATCATGGCGATCGGCGCGTTCCTTGAGGAGCGGACCGTGAGCAAGGCGCGTGCCGGCATCGAGAAGCTGGTGCATCTGACGCCCGCCACCGCACGCGTCGTCCAGGACGGGACGGAGCATGTCGTCGCCGCCGAACAGGTCGAGGTCGGCGACGTGCTCAGGGTGCTGGCGGGCGAGACCGTCGCCGTGGACGGCGTCATCGTCATGGGGCAGACCTCCATCGACCAGTCGGTCATGACGGGGGAGCCCATTCCCGTCGACAAGGGCGAGGGGGACGAGGTCTTGAGCGGGACGGTCAACCAGTTCGGAACCTTCGACATGGTCGCGCAGAAGGTCGGCGAAGACAGCTCCCTGCAAAGGATGATACGCCTCGTGGAGTCGGCGGATGCCGGCAAGGCGAGGATCGTCGGCGTTGCCGACCGATGGGCGACGTGGATCGTCGTGGTCGCCCTTGCCGCCGCCGCCGTCACCTGGCTCGTGACGGGCGAGGCCATCCGTGCGGTGACCGTGCTCGTCGTCTTCTGCCCCTGCGCCCTCGTGCTCGCCACGCCTACGGCGATCATGGCCGGCATCGGGAATGCGACGCGATACGGCATCCTTGTCAGCCAGGGGGACGCCCTTGAGCGTCTTGCGCAGGTGCGCTGTGTCGCGTTCGACAAGACGGGGACCCTGACCTTCGGCAAGCCGGCCGTGACGGAGGTCGAAAGCTGCATCGATGGCCTGAGCGATGAGCATCTGCTCGAGCTGACCGCCTCAGCGGAACTGCGCTCGGAGCATCCGCTGGGAAAGGCGATCGTCGGGCGCTGGCGGCTCGGGCGCCGGCAACAGGGCCGAAAGGACGCCCTTCCCGAACCGGAGGACTTCAGGCTCCTGGCGGGCCGTGGGGTCGAGGCGCGCATCGGCGGGAACATGCTCTTCGCCGGGAACGAGGCCCTGCTTGCCGAGCGTGGCCTCTCGTTGCCGCCCTCGCTCGGGCCTGGCGTCGCAGCGGCACGGGAACAGGGCGCCACCCTGGTGTACGTCATGGACGAGGGACAGGTCCTCGGCATCCTCGCCCTGTCCGACACCCTGCGTCCCGATGCCGCACGAACCGTCCGGGAGCTTGGCGAGGCGGGCCTCGAGACCGTCCTGTTCACCGGGGATTCCGCCCAGGCGGCACAGCATGTCGCAAGGCGCACCGGGATCGCCGAGGTGCGGGCGCGCTGCCTGCCGCAGGACAAGCTGGCCGCCATCCAAAGCGCCCAGCAGGAGGGCAGGCCGGTCTGCATGGTCGGCGACGGCATCAACGACGCCCCGGCGCTGAAATGCGCCCAGGTGGGGATCGCGATGGGCGGCATCGGAAGCGACATCGCGATCGAGGCGGCCGACATCGTCCTCGTCAGCGACGACATCGGAGAGCTCGGGCACCTGCTTTCGCTCTCGCGCAGGATGATGCGCACCATCCACCTCAACCTGGCCGCGTCGATGGCGCTGAACTTCGTGGCGATCGCCTTGGCGGTCACGGGGATACTCGACCCCGTGCTCGGCGCGCTCGTGCACAACGTCGGCTCGGTGGCCGTCATCATAAACTCGTCCCTCCTGCTGAACTGGAGGCGGCGCAAGAAGGCCGACGAGTACCGGGGCTGAATGTACCTGCGGTCCTTACAGGGCAGAAGGCCCAGCTCCTCCAAGGTCGAGGCCACGAGCCCATGATTCGGGCCCTTGATGCCGAACGCGCATTCCTTCTCGACACTCTCGGCGAACAACTCGTAGTTCACATCCTACATGACCAGATAAGAACGACGCAGGCGTGCCCGTCGATTCTGGGTTCGGCCTTCCCGGAGGATGCGGCCATCGCACGTCTTGTGCAGGCCGCAGAACGCACGAAAGAGCGTCGTCTTCCCCACACCGTTATTCCCCACGACACCGATGACCTCGCCCCGGGCGGCGCTTAACGTGACGTGCTCCAAAACGGGCTGCTTGTGCCGATCAAGAGCGCACAGGGTCACGTCCCAAAATCGCCTGCATGGGGACGACGAAGCTGAAGAGCGCCTTTCGACGGTACCACGGCTGCACCATAACGGAATATATCCAGCAACGGCGCATAAGCCATGCCGAGCACCTGCTTGCCCACACAGAGTTCTCCATTGGCGATGTGGTTCGAATGGTGGGGTATCGAAACGCCAACCATTTCTCGGAGCTCTTCAGGGAGACAAGCGGGCTCGTGCCGAGCGAGTACCGCAAGATTGCGCGGCGCTAGGCGCAGACGAGGGGCGGCAGGGGACGGAGCGGGGGACGGAGCGCCAAGAGAGTCTTTATCAGCCAGCCGTCGCTTGGAGTACAATGCTGCCATGACTGGAAATCGGTAAAGAGAGGATGATGCGCATGCAGCCCGTGGAGAGTATCGGCATCGACGAACTCGCAGCGATGTCGGAGAAAATGTCCGAACCCCTTGTAAAAGCTGTCGTCGATGTCGCACATCGAGCGCTTGTAGTCGACGCTGGTCTACATGCAGACGAAGAGCTTTTCCTGCTTGAAGGTGGTTCCCGGCAACAGGATCTCTGGGGGATCAATCTGTGGCCGGAGAGCTTTGGCACAGACGACTTCGTGGAGTTCGACTCCATGATAAACATCCGTCCGGCCCAGGGGAACCGCTCGCGGGGAGTCGGCGACCCGGAGGTCAGAAAGGCCATTTGGGGGATCGTTACGGAGAAAGTGCATGGCTGAGCACCGATTCGATCGCATGCGTTGGGCAGAGCTGTCGTTTGAGGAGCAGATGGGGAACATCGGCTCGGAGGTCGGTCGCGCAATTGCGGCGCATCGAGCCGGGCGACAGGAGCGAAAAGAGCGCGCCATCGACCGCGCCATCGACCTCTTCGCCGCAACGACGGAGGCCCTGATGGGAACTCCCTCCGCCTACCGCTTGAAAGAGGTGCTGCGGGCGCGTGACGAGTTCCTCAAACTGTTTTTTGACGGCACCTTCGAAGCCGATGCGCACAACATCGAACGCTATTTCATGGACTTCGCCTTCCTAGCAAGAGCGGGGCGGTAAACCTTGTTCCTGCCACAAAAAAAACGCGAAGATGCCAAAGATGTACGCAGATCCTCTGAGATTTAGACAGCTTCCCTACTGCATGTGCTCCATGCAGCAGAATCCGTAAGCACGTCGGAAGAGAAACGCCGATGACGTCGCGAGTCGCTGCGTTTGCCCAGATCGACCTGCGGCAGATAGAGCCTTGCGCAGCCGGCGGGGCATCTGAAGTTGTGGGTCACGTTCCTGCTGTCGTCAGAGAAGTGGTGCCGGTACCGGGCCATCACCTCCTTGTCCTGGGAACAAAGCAGGTAGACGGGTGCCGTCTGCTCGAGGCCCGACGCAAGGTCCGAGGGGATGACGGGATAGCTGACGCTATAGGGAAAGGACGCCAAGAGCACAACGGGCATATCGCGTTCAGGGTCGGCGAGGACCTCGACAAAATCAGCCACCCCTGCGGAATCCAAATCGATCGGGGTGCCCGTCAGCTCCGCTTTGCCGGATCTGATGTCATGGCACGGCAGGGAGAATATGACCTCCGTGACACGCAAAGCTTGCCGACGAGCAGGGGCCATGCGTCCATATTGAGGGACCTCGATGAGGGCGCGATCTCATAACGTGCCCGATAAACGAGCTTTGATTCTTCCCGTGGCACCTGTCGACTGCCTTCTTCCTGCTTGTTATAAAAAGCATACTCCCACTGCCCGTCGCCCCAACGAACTCACCTGCCCCAAGTAATAATAGTGAATCGAGGCTTTTTGTCGATTCTGACCCTCCGAAGATGGCACCCAAGATGACGCCCCCTCTTCTTCCTGATGGACTTCTGTATAATCCCGTGAACGATCGGACATATGCCTGCTACACTCGGTACGGTACGAGCAACACGCGCACAGACGCACGAGAGATGCGCGGACAGGCCTCGACCGGATGCACGGAGCGTGCACCGGTGTTTGGGTGAGCATCTACGGGCGCGGAGGCAGGCAGGGGCACGACACACGGACGAAAGAGGGAGGACACGGATGGCACGGGAATCGAAGGCAGGAAGGCAGGCGCGGGCGCTGGAGGTGGCGCGGCGCATGGACGAGCGCTACCCGGAGGCGGAGTGCGCGCTCCTCTTCCACGACCCCTTCACGCTCACCGTCGCCGTGCTGCTCTCGGCGCAGACGACGGACGCCGCCGTCAACAAGGTGACCCCCGAGCTGTTCTCCCGCTGGCCGGACCCGCAGGCCATGGCCCAGGCGCATGTCCCGGACGTCGAGGGCGTCATCCGCACGATCGGCTTCTACCACGTCAAGGCGAGGAACTGCGTCGCCTGCGCACAGATGCTGCTCGCGGACTTCGGCGGCGAGGTGCCGCGCACAATGGAGGAGCTCAGGCGCCTTCCGGGGGTCGGCCGCAAGACAGCCAACATCGTGCTCAACAACGCCTTCGGCATCGTGGAGGGCATTGCGGTCGACACGCACGTCTTCCGCATCGCGCACAAGCTGCGCTTCTCGCCCGCCTCCTCGGACACGCCGGACAAGACGGAGCGCGACCTGCTCGCCCTCTACCCGCGAACGATGTGGGGCCCCGTCAACCACCAGTGGGTGCTCTTCGGCCGCGAGGTCTGCATCGCCCGCCGCCCGCGCTGCGCCGAGTGCCCCCTGAGCGACCTCTGCCCCAGCGCCCGTGCCTGACCCTGACGGTCGCCGCAGACGATGCAGCAGCAACGTAGATGTCATACGCACACAGATGCACTACAGGGAAGGGGCACGGGCGGCCAGGAAGGCGGCCAGGTCGTCTCCGCAGCAAGCTCCGCAGCGGCGCGCAGCAAACGCGCAGCAAACGCGCAGCAAAACGGGGAGGCAAATGACGCTCGAGCTTCTTATGTGCTAGACTATTGGCCATAGTGTCAGTTGCCAAGAAGCGGGAGTCACATTATCCATGCTGGTGCTAAACGAGAAAACAGGGTTCCTTGAATCCAAGGGCATTAACCTCAGCCTTCAGGGGCAAAGGGATTTCTATGCCAAGATAAAGGCCGCCCAGAAGCGAGACTATGATTTCTCGCTCCTATTCGAGATGACTTCCAAGAAAGACAACGCCAAACAATGAGACCAAGGCTCGACCGATTGAATGTCACACATCTCGGAAAGCTCAACAGAGACGAGATACTCACTTTCAAGTCAGCGAACAGCCTTCTGAACAAGCAGTTTTACAACGCGCTCTCTAAGGATGCGAAGAAGGCGAACAGCAAGTTTGACACGTATTGTCTTCTTGACAGCACGAATGATGATGTCATTGGGTTTTTCTCGATAGCTAATCGTGTTGTCTTCAATGAAGATGCAAAAGAAACGTCGGCGCAATGGCTCAATGAGCAAAGCATACCCTGTGTGAAACTTGAGTGGGTTGCTGTTGACGAGAAATACTCTCGCGACTTTCGTGGTGAAGGCGACGGCTACGGCAGGATACTCCTGTACTTCGTGTACCGCCAAGTTTTGGCAGACTACCCTGAAACTGAGCTGCTTTGCTTGGAATCGAAGGAATCAGCCATAGCTTTCTATAAAGCTATGGCGTTTGAGGTGATACCTGAATCCGACGGCAAAGACTTCTTTATCACAAGCAACGCCATGTCTACCTACATGCATGAGGTTGAAAAGGCGCTCGCGTAACACCCACCCCTGCGTCCTCGGACACGCCGGACAAGACGGAGCGCGACCTGCTCGCCCTCTACCCGCGAACGATGTGGGGCCCTGTCAACCACCAGTGGGTGCTCTTCGGCCGCGAGGTCTCCACAGGAGACTCGCAATACTTGCTAAAGATGTGCAGGTAGCGTAGTCTGTTGAATGAACGTGAATGAACGTGAACGCGAAAACGGAGCCGCCTCATGTACCGCAACCCCTTTACCCCTGTCTTTGGCAATGAGCCCCCCGTCCTCGCCGGCAGGGGGACCCTGATTTCAGAGGTTCTTCGCAGCCTTGAGAACGCCCCGGGAGACCCCAACAGGGTGGTGGTGTTCACGGGGCCGCGCGGAAGCGGCAAGACCGTTCTCCTCAACAGAATCGGTGACCTGGCAGAAGAGATGGGGTGGATAGCCGTCCATACCCTTGCAGCACCAGGCATGCTTGACGAGATCAGAGACCAGCTGGAGCGAAAAGCCGCAGACTTCCTTCCGAAAAGGGGCAAGAGCAGAATCACCGGTCTGCAGGTGTCGGGGATAGGGGGAACCAGGGAGTTCCCCCCAGAAAGAGAACTCGGCTGGCGTACGCAAATGGATTCCTACCTCGACGTACTCGAAGGGCAGGACGTAGGGCTGCTCTTAACCGTTGACGAAGTGAAGGCCGATGTCGAGGACATGATCGGCCTTGTCTCCGTCTTCCAGTTCTTCGTTCGAGAGAAGCGGAACATCGCCTTGCTGATGGCGGGCCTTCCCCATGAGGTTCTCCAGATGTTCCAAGACAGGACGATCTCTTTTGTCAGGAGGGCGTTCCTGCGCAAACTTGACCCTGTCTCCCTGCCTGAGGTCAGGGCCACCATGAAAAAGACCATAGAGCTGTCGGGGAGAAGCATAGGCTCGGAAGCATTGGACGAGGCTGCGAACAGTACCATGGGCCTGCCCTTTGTCATCCAGTTGGTCGGATACCACGCATTCAACCAGTCGCAGAGAAAGGCCGTCTCCCTCGTTGACGTGCAGGCAGGAATCAAGGATGCGAAGCAGGACATGGAGCACATGGTGCTCGATGCCTCGCTTCAGGAACTGACCCCTACCGAGAAGCGCTTCCTGCACGCAATGCTGCCCGACGGCGACACAAGCAGGGTCGCGGATATTGCGGAGCGGATGGGCGTCACTCCGTCATCCGCCAGCCACTACAAACGGCGGCTCATCGACCGAGGGGTCCTCCATGACGCCGGCAGGGGCCTCGTCGCCTTCGATATGCCGATGCTGAAGACCCTGCTCGCGGAGCGCTGCGGCAAAGGCGCCTGACGACTCTCGATATCCGCCCCAGTTCTCTCTTTCATATCTCATCCTACCGGTTCTTTCCGCTCTGTGCGTAGAAGTAGGTGCCGGCGACCAGGCATGCAAGGGTCAGGGCGGCAATCGCGGCGAAGTTCACCACGGGGTCGAACATCACGACGCTTTCGTACTCGGGGGTTCCGGCGTTGACGGCGGCACGCGCCAGGTCGAGGCAGTAGGTCATCGGCATGAGGCGCGAGAGCACCATCAGGACGCCGTCGGAGTTGTTGATGGGGATGATCGCGCCGGAGAGGAACATCTGCGGCATCGTTATGAGCATGACGGCCATGTTCGCGGCCTTCTTGCTTTTGATGAGCCCGATGAGCATCATCGCGAGCGCGCCGCCCGACAGGCAGAACAGCGGCGACAGCGCGAGTACCAGAAGCAGCTTCCCAACTGGAAGCGTGATGCCCATGAGCAAGCCGACGAGCAGCGTTCCCACCATGCTCAGGATAGCGCCGAAGGTCGCGCCCAGTATCTTGCCGACCACGAGCGAGTAGCGCGACACGGGAGACACGAGCATCTCCTGGTTGAAGTCCGTCTCGCGATCCTCGACGAGCGAGGTCATGTTCATCGACACCATCATGAACAGCATGTTGACGAGCATCCCCACGAGCATGAAGCCGCCGAAGTCGAAGCCCAGGCCGCCGGCCATGTTCTGCATGAGGTTCCCGCCTATCATGCCCATCATCATGATCGGCATGGCAAGGCTCACGACCAGGGTGCTCGGTGATTTGAGCAGCAGCGTGATCTCACGCGCCATGACGGTCAGCGTGGTGTTCAGCTCCCGGAAGGCCCGTGAGCGCCTCCGCTCCAACGTCGCCTCGCCCATCCCGCCCATCCCGAGCATCCCGCCCCTTCCGCCCATCCCGCTCATGCCGCCGCCCCTCTCTCCAGGAACCCGACGTATGCGTCCTCCAACGACGGCAGGCAGACCCTGGGGGCCGGGTCGAAGTCGACGGCACGCCTCATCTCCTCCGGCGAGGCGCAGACCGCGATCCTGCCGTGGTTGATGATGCAGACCGTATCGACCTTCTCGGCCTCGTCGATGTAGTGCGTGGTAAGGAAGACCGTCGTGCCGTAGCGCCTGCGCGTCTCGTCGATGTACTCCCACAGGCTGCGGCGGCTCACCGCGTCGAGGCCCTGCGTGGGCTCGTCCAAGAACAGCACGTCGGGCGTGTGGATAAGGCTGCGGATTATCTCCAGCTTGCGCTGCATGCCGCCCGAGAGCTTCTTGATCGGCCGGAACAACGCGTCCGAGATGCCGACCACCTCCGCGAGCTCCATGACCTTCCTGCGGTACGCGCCGGGCATGAGCTTGAACGTCGGGCGGTAGCCGCACATGCCGTAGAGGCAGGCGTGGAAGCGGATGTTCTCCTCCGCCGTGAGGTTGGGGTCGAGGCTCGGCTGCTGGAAGATGATGCCGACCCTCTCGCGCACCTGACGTGCCTCCTTCGCCACGTCGAACCCTGCGATCCTCACCTCGCCGCCCGTCTTGGAGAGCGTCGTGGTGAGGATGGAGATGGTCGTGGTCTTGCCTGCGCCGTTCGGCCCGAGGAAGGCGAAGAACTCGCCGCGTTCGACCGAGAAGCTGATGTCGTCGACCGACGGCTCCTTTGCGCCCTTGTAACGCTTGACGAGGTTGTTGACCTCGATGACCTTGCTCATGGATGTGACCTCCGTTTCGTTGGGGGGACAGGAGGACGGGGCTGCTGTCCCCGCCCGCACCCTTGTCCCACATTCCGTCTGAGGGCATCAGCATACCGCCGTGCCTTAAACGGAACGTAACGTCAACTTAAACGGAGCGCAAACTGGGGAGGAAGACCTCGAACGCCGTGCCTTTGCCAAGCTCGCTCTCGACCGACACGCGCCCGTCGTGGAGCTCCACGATCTTCTTGACGAGCGACAGGCCCAGGCCGTTGCCGCCGAGGGAGCGGTCGCGGGCCTTGTCGGCCTTGTAGAAGCGCTCGAAGACATGCGGCAGGCCCTCCTTCGGTATGCCGGTGCCGGTATCGGCGATCCTCACGGCATCCTCGTCGAGCGAGACGCGGAGGATCCCGCCCACCGGCGTGAACTTGATCGCATTGTGCAGAAGGTTCCCCCATACCTGCGACAGCAGGTCCTTGTCGCCGCTGACGAGGCACTTTTGCAGGTGCGCCTCGACGGTCAGGTCCTTCGCCGACCACTGCGGCTCCAACATCAGCACGACGCCCTGCAGCTGCCTGTCGAGCCTGAACTCGGTCGTGGAGAGCGGGGCGTCGTCAAGCGACGACAGTTTTAAGAGGTTGTCGCTCAGGCTCGACAGCCGCCTGCTCTCGGCGCGGATGATCCCTGCGTAATGCAGGCGCTCCCCCGTCGGCACATCCGGGTCCTGGAGCAGTTCCGCAAAGCCGCCGATGCTCGTCAACGGGGACTGTATCTCGTGCGAGACGTTCGAGATGAAGTCCTGCCGCATGGTCTCGAGGTTGCCGAGGTTCTGCGCCATGTCGTTGATGGCCGTCGCCAGCCCGGGATGCACGTAGGCGTCGTCCGTGTCGATCAGCACGTTGAAATTGCCCTGCGCGATCTGCGCGAGGGCGTCCGTGAGACGACGGGTGACGGTGTCGTGCATCTGCTGCCTGTCGCGCCATGAGAGCAGGTTCGCCAAAACGACGGGCACTGCGAGCAGCAGCACGCCGAGCAGCGCGGACAGGATATGCGCGAGGGCGTCCGGCGGCCTTCCCGTGAGGTGGAACACGAGTCCCGCCACGGAGTATCCCGCAAACTGGGCGAGGCTGAACATGAGCAGGAACACAAGAGGGCCGAACACCCTCTTGAACGGCACCATGCCGCCGCGCCTGCGACCGTCAGGCATGTCGGCGTCCCCGCCCTGCCGACGGCCCGGCCCGCTGCCGTCCCCGCCCTGCCGACGGCCCGGCCCGCTGTCGCCATTGCGCCTGCGATCAAGCCCGCCACCTGCCCCCTTGCCCTCGTCGCCCCGCCAGCTCACGGGAGCACCTCCAAACGATAGCCGAGCCCGCGCACGGTGACGATCCTGAACCCGCAGGCATCGACAGGGAAGCGCTCCCGCAGCCGCCCGACAGGCACGTCGAGCGTCCGCTCGTTGCCGTCGAAGTCATAGCCCCAGACGTCCTCGATCAACCGTTCGCGCAAGAAGGTCCTGCCCGGGAAGCCCGCCAGCTTGAAGAGCAGCTCGAACTCCTTGCGCGGTATGTCCTCCCTTGCGCCGCCGACGCTCACGGTGCGGCTGTTGCGGTCGACCGTCACCGCGCCGACCTGCACGACCTGCGAGGCCTCGATCTTGTAGCGTCGCAGAAGGGCCCTCACGCGCGCGAGCAGCTCGTCGGCCTCGAAGGGCTTGGTCAGGTAGTCGTCCGCGCCCGCCTCGAAGCCTTTGACCTTCGCGGGCAGCTCGCCCTTCGCCGTCAGCATCAGCACCGGCAGGTCCTCGTGGTACCTGCGCAGGTTGCGGCAGAGCTCGTAGCCGTCCATGCTCGGCATCATCAGGTCGATGACGGCGAGGTCGGGGCCCTCCTCCACGATGACGCAAAGCGCGTCGCGGCCGCAGGCGGCCTCGCAGGCGTCGAAGCCGCCGTTTCTCAGCACCGCGCAGACGAGCTCGCGGATGTTCGGGTCGTCGTCCACGACCATGACCTTGCCCATGGCGCACACCTCCTGGAGGATGCCTCTCCGCCGCCGCACGCCGATGCCCGCCGCCGCCGTCCGGGGCTCAGGCATGCGCTCGGCGCTCTCTCAGCCATTGTAGCGCCCGAATGTAAACAGAGCTTAAACGACGGGGCGGAAGCTCTCCGCCACTCCCCCGTCCGCCATGCGGAGCACGCGGTCGCAGCATCGGGCCACGAACTCGTGGTCGTGGGTTATCACCAGCAGGAGGCAGCCCTCGTCCTTCAGTCGCTTCAACAGCTGCCCCATCTGCACCATGTGCGTATAGTCGAGCCCGCTGGTCGGCTCGTCGAAGACCATCACCCGTTTCCCACAGAACAGGGCGGCGGCGATGGCGACCCGCTGTTTCTGGCCTCCCGAGAGCGTCAGGGGGTGGCGCTCCTCCAGGCCCTCAAGGTCGAGCCCTTGCAGGATGTCCTGTAGGCTGCGCCCGCCGGTGCCGGTTGCGCCCAACGTCACCTCCCTTCGGACGCTGTCCGCGAAAAGCTGGTGGTTGACCTCCTGGAGGACCATATAGCTTTCGCGGATCCGCTGCCTGGCGGCAAGAGGCGTGCCGGAGAAGGAGTACGCGCCCTTCTGCCTTCTCAGCAGCCCGCAGAGGGCGGTCGCAAAGGTGGACTTCCCCGCGCCGTTCTCGCCGGTCATGGCCGTGACCTCGTCGGCGGACAGCTCGAGGTGCGCAATGTCGAGCACGGGCGTCCTCCCATAGCGGCACTCGATGTCGCGCATCTCCATCGACGGGGCCGAGGCCGCTGGGGCAGGGGGGCGGGCAGGGGGCAAACGGGACGGAGGAGGGACGGGGAGACAGGGAGACAGGCGCTGCCGAGGAAGGACGGGGCCGCTGCTCCCTGCCGCGACCATGCCCCGTATGCCGGTCCTCATCCGCTCGCCCTCGTCGAAGGCCAAAAGCTCCTCCATGGTATAGTCCCTCATAAGACGCCCCTCTTCCAGATAGAGCGCCCGGTCGACCAGGCCACGGAGATAGAATATGCGATGCTCGGCGACCACGATGGTCTTGCCCTGGGCCTTGAGCATCCGAAGGGCCTCCCCTACCTTGCGTATGGACGCCGAATCCAAGTTGGACGACGGCTCGTCCAGCACATACACGTCCGGCCCCATGGCACAGACGCTGGCAAGGGCGACGATCTGCTTCTCCCCGCCGGAAAGCTGGAATATGCTCCTGTCCAGCAGCCGACCTATGCCCATCTCACGGGACACGGCCTCGACCCGCCTCCGTATCTCCTCCGGCGGCAGGCCCCTGTTCTCGCACCCGAAGGCGATCTCGCTGGTGGTATTCGTGGTGTAGAACTGTGTGCGCGGGTTCTGGAAAACGGAACCCACCTGCTCCGCGATCCGGTACATGGCCTGCCCCGTGACGTCCTTGCCCCCAAGGAGGACCTCGCCCTCCAGCCTCCCGTCAAAGAAGCCGGGAATCGTCCCGTTGAGCAGCCGGGTGACCGTCGTCTTGCCGCATCCGCTTTTGCCGCAGAGCAGCACGCATTCGCCCCTGTCGATGTGCAGGCTCAGATGGGAGAGGCTGGGGACGCCTTGCCCCTCATAGGTGTAGGTCACGTCCCTCAGTGCGATCAAAGGAGACCGCCCGCCTTGAGCGCCATTGCGCATGCCGCCATAAGCAGGACGTAGCCCATCGCCAGGTAATCGGGCAATGCGAGCCTGACCTGCCGCAGGCAGCTGTGGCCGTCCGGCCTGTCCAGCCCCCTGCACAGCGCAGCGGCAGACAGCTCCTCGCTGATGCTCGCAGCCGAGACCATCAGCGGAACCATGACGTGCTCCATCGACATCCCGATCCCGCGCATCCTCATCGCCATACGGAGCGACCGCCATTCCTCCTTCAGCGTGGGGAAGTAGCGAAACACCACCGAGACGGGGATGATGACGCTCTGCGAAAGGCGCAGCTTCCACAGGGTCGCCACGAACTCGCTGACCTCGGTGCTGTCGAGTATCCACTTGCCGACGATCAGGCACGGAAGGACCTTGCGCACCGACACGGCGACGAACAGGACGAGCGAGCCTGCGAACCCGCCCAGATAGGGCATGGCGACGAGCTCGATCAGCAGCATCAGAAGGAAGAACAGCAGGAAGCGCAGTGCGCTTCTCCGACGCCCCCCGAGAGCGACCATCACAAGGCAGCTTCCCGTCAGCAGCCCTTCGAGGGCGAGGGACGTGCTGAGAAAGAGCAGCACGTTGACGGCCACGAGGACGACGGCCTTTGTCCGTAGGTCGAAATGGACACAGGCGCCCCTCGGCGAAGGCCCCCTGCGCCCACGCCTCATACGACCCCGGCCTTCTCAAAGTGCTTCTTGAAGAGCCTTCCGGCCAAGACGAAGCCGACGAACGCACAGACCGCCACAAGGCCCAGCTGCGCGAAAAGCACCCACGTGGGCGTAAGGGCCATGAGGACCTCCACGAACTCGCCGCCCATGCCGGCACTCTTCTCGAAAAAGAAGTCGCGCATGATCCATATAGGGAGAAAACCGCCCCACAGGTTCTGCGTGAACAACAGGTAGCTCGCCATCGTGCCCGCCTTGCCCTTGAACCTGACGATCCCCAAGACGACCTCCGCCGACACCCCCGCAACGACGGCCGTGAGCCCCACGATCCAGATGTTGCCCTGCAGCATCAGGAACAGGGCAGGCAACAGGGCGGCGATGAGGACGGGGCCGTGCATCGGGGCCTTGGCCACAAGCATCCGGTATATCGGCGCGGCGAACAAGGCTATCAGGCCCGGCATGACGAGATAGAGGACGGGCACCGGCATACAGAGCACGCCGAAGACCATGAACACCACAAAGTACAGCGCGATGAACACCCCGGCGGACACCAGCGCACGCGACTTCCTGGTACGGGCCTTTGCGGCATGTCCTTCGGTTTCCTTGGCAGCCATGTCTCGTTCCTCCTAAAGTTTGATATACCTAACTCAATGTCATAAAAAACGCCCGCTTGGTCAGCGGGCGGCAGTGCCCCTACCGTGTCTCCTGCATGCCGTCCAGCACGTCGTGGGCCATGGACAGGAACCGCCCCACGGCCCCCAGCTCCTCCGCCGTCATGGATGACACGGCATCGAAGAACCCCGCATTGACCCTCATCTGATGACGCACCAACAGCTCGAGGATGCGGTGCCCGTCCGCTGTGAGAAAGAGCCCGATCCGCTTCTTGTCGAGGGAATCCGTCTCCTTTCGCAGCAGCCCTCTCTCCTCAAGGCGTCCCAAGGTCTTTTGGACGGCCGCACGCGTGACGTGGAACCTCCGGGCTATCTCAGAGCCGAATATGCCGGGCTCCTCCCCTATGACCGCAAGGACATGGCTCTCGGCACGATAGAAACGCTGCCCGTCGTCGAGCGTGACGTACTCGACCCTGTTGTTCGCGACCTTCTCTATCAGTTCGATGGTGCCGACGATGACCCGCTGCTCCGCGTGCTCCCTGTCTGTGTCCCTGTCCGTGGGCATGGGGCCCTCACCTCTGTCCTGCCTTCATTGTATACTGAGTATACAACTGAAGAACGGACGGGTCAACCCCACACCCTCTCTATTGGGGCTATCGCGGGGCCATCGCGGGGCCTCCCGATCGAGGAAGCAAGGGGGGTCGCAGCTGTGGGCTCAGCCCTGCGGCCTGTCGTAGAGCTGTCGGGCCTTCAGGCCGTTTTGTCTCGCCTCAAGCCGCCAGCTCTGATGTGCGACAGCCTGGTACAGGAAGCGGGGGAAGCCGGGCCCGACGAAGCGGTCATCTGCGGCCCTGCTGGCAAGAATGTTCCCGGCAAGCTCGTCGAGCGCCCTGCCGAGGCCCTTCAGCGGCCCGCGTCCGATGGGAGCGGCAGCGATCATGCCCCCGGCGCCGACTCCCAGGCCCTGCCCCCAGCGCAGCCCGGAGCGGACGCAGAAACTGCCCATCATCTCCAAGGCGACCTTGTTCTGATGCGCCTCGTAAAAGCCGTTGTTCACGACGCAGCACACCGTCGCATCGGGCGCGACGCCCACGATTGCGCCCTGCATCTCGTCCAGCAGCCGCAACAGGTGAGACGGGATGCCGTCCACATACAGCGGGAAGACGAACACTAGAGCGCCGCAACCGGCGAACGCCGCCAAGGCCTCGTCGCGCCCCTGCGTCGCCGCATGGCAGACGACGCACTCGGCGGTCGGCCCCAGCCTGTCCTGCAGGGCCGCAACGAGTATCCCGCTGGCGCTTCCCTGCCGTTTGGGGCTGCCGTTCACGAGGGCGACCTTCATGCCAATGCCTCCGCAGCTTCCCGGGCCGAAGGGAAGAAGGAGACGGAGCAGCGCCCTGACCCCAGGTTCAGCGCGTTGGCCGCCGCAAGCCTCCGTGCCGTCCCCTTCTCCTGCTCCGTCATGTCGGGGCCGTACAGCACGTAGCGGAAAGCAGGGGACGTGTCGAAGCGTTGCACGTGATGCATCTCGGCGTTCAGCGTGCGGAAGAACGGCAGCACGAAGCCTATGCTGCGGTCGAGGACGGCCTTAACGTCGGGGGAGAGCCCGCCGAAGACCAGACGGCTCAGGAAGACGACCTCGTCGTGCGTCGCCATGAGCCCGACGAAGGTGGCGCCCCGGTCGTCTATCACGCAGGTTCCCGGCGTCTTCAGCCAGCAGCGGAAGCAGCCCACGCAGTGCCGTACCGGAGGCGTCGCCGCGAAGAGCGAGCAGCGTGCCGGGTCTTGGGGCAGGAGGCGCTCGACCTCGCCCTGCCCCAGGTCATGGAGAATCAGCATTCTGCCCATCGCCCTGCTCCCCTCACGCACCGTCGCCTGCCCCTCCCCGCCTATGCTCATGTGTTTTCGTGCCTTATAGGATGGCCTTTATTGTACTGCATCCTTCTCCCGGATGAAGGCGGCACGATGCTCCATCTGGACTAACCTCCGCTGCCCACAGGAGAACCTTGAACGAATGGGCACCCCGCATGACCGTCACACCATATGAGTGAAATGCAGCAAAGCTGCCGATTATTGTATATACTGGCATTCATCAACATTGCCTGACCGCAATGGGGCAGCACCAGAAAAGCGAGGTGTCTCATGAGAACTTTAGAAAGAGAGATAACCAGGGAACAGGCCCAGCTGCTCTTTGACATCGACAGCACCATGACCGCCCCCAAGTATCGGCTGATTCTGAAGCCAGAGATTGCCGTCGAACCCTTCAAAGGCGAGCAGGAGGCCATGGATTGGATCGAGGCGACAACCGCCGAATGGTGGGATGAGGCATGAGGAGATTCGATGTCGTCATCGTCTCTGGCGGTATTTACGCCAACAAGCACAGGCCAAGCGTATTCGTTCAGGTTGTTGACGATACGGATGAGGACAGTTTGACCGTCGTCCCGATGACCTCCGAGGCCAAAGACTCAAAGTGGTGGATACGAGTCGATCCTGACGAGCAAAACGGCCTCAGTGCAACCTCATACCTGATGATCAACAAGATAACCACGGTACGGAAGCAAAACGCCCGCGACGTTGTCGGCCACCTTGCCGACGCGCACTGCGCCCTTCTGGAGAAGAGACTTCAGGAGTTCTTGGGGCTTTAGGCTCTGTCTACTTTGTTTGCAGGGGCTTCCCTTTCATATCGCCCCTGACCAATCCGCTCAGCGGTCCTTCTCGCTCTGCGCATAGCAGTGCGCTGACCATCAACAGAGGCATCCATCAGCAAGTTTCGCACGGTTTCCTGCCCTCATTGTTGGAGTATTCACACCTTAAGCCGACGTGCCTGCCGAGGAGGGGCCGTACATGCTCCTCACTGTCTCGATGGCCTCGTCGCGTGAATGGATGTCCAGCTTGGCATAGATATGGCGGATGTGCCCCTTCGCGGTGCCATGCGAGATGAACAGCGTCTTCTCTATCTGGGCGACGCTCTGGTTCTGGGCCAACAGCGCAAGCACGTCCTCCTCGCGATGGGTGAGGCCGAAGTGTCGCGCGACACGGGCCAGGCGCCAGGCGAACTCCTCGTGCGGGCCCATGACGGCTGCGAGCGTGACGGCCCCTGATTCCTCCGCACCTTCCTTGGTGCGAGCCGCCAAGGGCGTGATCCCCCACGTTGCGGCAAAGTCACGCTCGTTCAGGGAGAACATGCAGACGGTCACAAGCACGACCACCACAAGAGCCAAAGCCGCATCGGCGACGAAGGCCTGATCCGCATAGGTGCCTGAGAGCCAGTTGGCACTGTAGCTTCCCAGCAGATGAAAGACCTTGCTTATCAAACGGATGATGCCGATCAGCCAGAGGGCGACGACCCCGTAGCGATAGCAGATATTGCAGAGGATGATCATGGTGAAGAGCGTGAAGCCCGTAAAGCTCAGGTTCGTGAGCACCCCGATGAGCGTGGCCGCCGCGTCTATCTTGAGGATATGCAGGAGCAGGCCCCCCGTCATGCAGGGCAGGGCGATCTTGAACAAAATTCGCAGGTCGAAACGGTCAAAGAAGAACAGGCACATGACCACGACGATGCCAGCGATGAGGACGACCCCCATCTGGTCGGAGACGGAGGACGGACGGGAAAGATGGAGGAAGAAATGGTACGCGAACGCATACAGGCCCATGAGCACCGCTGGCTGCAAGGGAAAGCGCCAGTGCGTGGCCGGGGAGTCGGCGGCTTGGGCGGCTTCCCCTTCCGTCTCCTCCGCTTCCGCTGCCTCCGCTTCCGCTTTGGCAAGCAGGCTGTTGTTCTGCAGCAGCAGAAAAGCCGAAACAAGAGGCAGCGAGCATTCGATGAGCGCTGCAATCAGCGGGTCGAGCGCCAGACAGAGAAAGAACAGCAGCGCGCTTATCAGATAGGAGCCCGCATAGGCTATGCTCACCAGACGCATGGGGACACGGCTGTAGACATCGTTCCATTGGAGGAACATGAAGCCGAACCCCGCGCCGTGAAGCGCCGCGCCCACGACGGAGAGGATCGGTTGGGCCTTCCCGCTCGCGGGGGCGAAGGTTCCCAATGCGGTGCCGAGCGCAATACAGACACCGACAAGGTAGACTCCGCTCGCGTTGCGGAGCAAAGGAGTGAGACGGCGCGCGAAAGCCGCACACAGCAACAGGGCGACGATGTTTGCGCCGTTGTCGAAAAGCGAGGCCAGGCCCAGAAGATTGTTTGAAGGAGCGCCGATGAACAGATTGTCGCTGAAACGGGAACCGACTATCCACGCCAAAAAGAACCCCATGCCGAGAAGCCGACAGGGAAACGACCCCGGCTTCAAGGCGGCCTCGCTCAACGAGACGTGACGGCGGGCTTTGGTTTTAGATGTCGTCAACACTCCCTCATTCTTTTTAACACAAAGATTCTAGTGGAGAACGAATGGGCGGTCAAAGCGAATTCCTAGGTAAGGGACGTTGTTTTCCCTGCTCAGAAGCAGAGGTCTATATTTATAGGCCCTCGCCCCGCCGCAAACAGGCCCAAGGGGACGTTGCTGCCCGGATGCCTGGGGCATAGAGTCGTTCGGTCGATTGGGAGAACGAGTCTCCCTGCATCGGGAAACGAGGAGATTATGGACAACAGAGCAAGGAACGACTTTGACGCTATCGGAGCAGAGATCGGCGGCCATGGAACCACAGCGGGTGGCGACAATGCCCGGCCCCTGCCCAGCGGTGCCAAGGCGGGGCCAGACGGCCTCTCACGCCGACGCTTCCTGCAGGCAGGCTCGCTTGCCTTGGCGATGGCCGGAGTGGGTTCGCTGATGGCCTGTGCGCCTGCAAAGGCTGCAGACGGGGAGAGCGCCCCAGAGGAAGAGGGGGCGGGCGTCGCCGAGGCCTCGACCGGCTCCGGCGAGATTCCCGTGGTGACCCCTCAGACGATCACCGATGATCCCTATTTCGCAGCCCCTCCCGCCATCACCGACGTCGCCGAGACGGCGGATTACGACGTGGTGGTCGTGGGCGCCGGCATAAGCGGCTGCTGTGCCGCGCTTGCCGCTGCCGAGAACGGCGCGCGCGTCGGGGTCCTGTCGAAGACGCCCTCCCCCTATTCGCAGGGCATCCTGTTCGCGGCGATCAACGTACCGGAGATACTGGCGGAGTCCGACCGTCCCGAACCGGTTGACGTCGAGGCTCTGAAGGCAGAATACCTGGAACTGAGCTCGTACAATGTGAACATCCCGCTCTTCTCCCGATTCTTCGAGGTGAACCCCGAGGCGGCCCTGTGGCTCTATCGTGAGGCCGAGGAGGCCGGCCTGATGTCCCGCTCCAACGGGCAGGCGGTCATGTACCTCGACCAGGCGGGCGTGCTCTCGCAGAACCTCGCGACCAAAGCCGAGGGCTTGGGAGCGACCTTCTACCACGGGACTCCCGGAGTGCAGCTGGTGCAGGATGGCGGCGGCGCGGTGACGGGGGTCGTCGGCCAGAAGGACGACGGCTCCTACATCCAGCTCAATGCTGCCAAAGGAGTGGTGCTCGCAACCGGCTGCTACGGCGCGAACGCCCAGCTCAAGGCGCGGTGGTGCCCGCAGACGATTCATTTCGACAACTATCAGGCAGGCGACAACAATACGGGCGACGGCCACATGATGGGCATCTGGGCCGGTGCCTGCATGCAGCAATGGCCTCACGCCAAAAAGGTCGACCCGCACCTGAGCGTCACCGACGGCGGACTGCGCTGGAACAACTGGAACGACCCCTACCTTGCCGTCAACGACCGAGGCGAGCGCTTCATGAAGGAGGACTGCTTGGGAACCTATCGTCCCAACGGCACCTATTATTGCCCCGAGAGCCACGTGAACCTGGTGTTCGACAGCGAGACCGAGCATGGCGACCAGGCGGAACTGGACAACCTGATAGACCTCGGCTTTGCCTTCAAGGGCGCCACGCTCGAAGAGCTCGGCACGGCAATCGGATGGGATGCCTCCGCAACGGCGACCTTCGCCCAGACGGTGGCGCGCTACAACGACCTGTGCGCGTCGGGAGACGACGTCGACTTCTACAAGGACGCCCCGTACCTGATCCCGATCCAAACGGGCCCCTTCTACGCGGTGCGCATAGAGTACATGATCGGCGCCCTGCTCGGAGGGCTGTGCGTCAACGAGCAGTGCCAGGTGCTCGACATCGGCCAAGTGCCGATAGAGGGCCTCTACGCAGTGGGCAACACGATGGGCGGCCTTCAGGGATCGACCGACTACCAGTGGCACGACTACGGGTTCTCGTTGGGCGCAGCCTCGACATTCGGCTACTGGGTAGGCAAGACCCTGGCGAGCTCATAGAGGACTCGCGCACAGAGACGACTTCTCCCGGATGAAGGCGGCGACCTCCCTCACGTCCTCGTCGTTGCCTTCTCCCTCGATGTTGCGGATGACGGGCACCCGGTAGGCCTCCTCGATCCTCGGGCCGGCGGCGCAGTAGTACTCGCCGAAGCGGCGGTCGCCGTTCACCACGACCCCTGTCACGTGCTTGCCGTAACGTTTCAGGAACTTCTTCGTGCTGCCGGGAATCTTCCCGCGCCCCACGTTGCGGGTCACCAGCACGCAGGGGGAATCGACCGGCTCGGAGACCGGCTGGACGGCATCCGTGCGGGCGATATCTGCGCAGGCGACAGCCGCGACCTTCTCGGCGAACTTCCTCCCCAACCCCGTCCTGCTGTCATAGACGACCTTCACCATGGCCTGCTCCCTTGTCCCTTGGAAGACGACGGTCGGTCATTGCGCTGCCCGTCGTCTCCCTTGTCCGTCAGCACACACCCCATACCTGTCGGCAAGCCCCAGAGCTGCTTAAGTTAAGTATGATTAACTAATAATACACTCCTTCCTGCCTGTGATATAGGCGGAGGCCAAAGCGTCATCGACCTGTTGCGGGTCCAACTGCGCCAGAAGCGCCTGCTGCCCGCGCCTTTCCGCCTTTGCCTCAAGGCTCTGCCAAGAGCTGCGACGATACGGCTCCACGACGACCTCGCCGAAGCCCGCCTCTCGCATCAGCCCCTCGTACTCGCGAATCGTGAGCACGTCGTTCGTGCAGCCGAGGATGCAGGCGGCTGCCCTGCGCATCGCGGCGGGAAGCCCGGGCCTCTCCAGAACGATGTCGGCGACGACGATGCGGCCTCCGGGAACAAGCACCCGCCAGGCCTCGCGCAGCACGGCACCCTTGTCGTCGCTCAGATTGATGACGCAGTTGGAGGTGACCACGTCCACGGAGCCGCTGGGCAGCGGTATGTCCTCGATAAGGCCGCCGATGAAGCTCACGTTGCTCACGGCGGCCTCGGCGGCGTTGCGCTCGGCAAGCGCAAGCATCTCCGGGGTCATGTCGAGGCCGTAGACATGGCCGCTGCCGCCGACCTGACGCGCCGCCAGCAGCACGTCGATGCCTCCGCCGCAGCCGAGGTCCAACACGCGCTCGCCCTCCCGCAGCCCTGCCTGGGCAAGGGGGTTGCCGCAGCCGCGCGAGGCCGAGCACGCCTGGGCAGGCAGAGCCTCCCGGTCGGCGGAGGGATACAGCTGCGCCTGGCCCCCAGGGGCCTGGCCCCCAGGGGCCTGGGCCTCGCTACCCTGCGCTTGGCTCCCGCCCGCCTGCCCCGCACGGCAGGCGACCTCCCCGTAATGCTCGCGTACCGCCCGCTGGCTCTCCGAGAGCCCGACGCTCCGAGTCGATTCCATGCCGCTCCTCTCCCCTGTCCTGTAAGCCGCAGTCCGTGGTATCTGTAGCACGTGGCCTATCAGTGTAGCGCGGTTATTGGATTATCTCAAATAGCTGAGGTACTATACTACAGGGCCTGCGGACCTGCCTTGCGGCCTTGCGAAGCCAGACCGGGAAACCATCGGAGGACGGACATGAGGGAGAAGACCTACCTGGACAACAGCTCGACCACCTGGCCCAAGCCGCCGGGAGTGGCCGAGGCCGTGAGCGAGTACATCCGCGACGTGGGCTGCAACCTCTCGCGCAGCGGCTACGGCACCACCTGCGTGCTGAACAGGAAGGCGCGCAGCTGCCGCGAGCAGCTGGCCGAGCTGTTCAACTGCCCCGACCTCCGTCAGGTGGTCACCACCCCCTCCGTCACCTTCGCGCTGAACACGGTCATCAAGGGGCTGCTGGGGCCTGGCGACCACGCCCTCGTCAGCGGCATGGAGCACAACGCCGTGACCCGGCCGCTGTTCCAGCTTGAGCGGCAGGACGTGAGCTTCGGCTTCATACCCTGCGACAGCACAGGGAGGCTCGACCCCGGCGACATCAAGGCGCTCGTCAGGCCCAACACGCGCATGGTCGTCACCACCCACGCCTCCAACGTCTGCGGCACGGTCCTTCCCATCCGCGAGGTCGGCAGGGTCTGTCGCGAGGAGGGCCTGCTGTACGTGGTCGACAGCGCGCAGTCGGCCGGCGTCCTGCCCATCGACGTCCAGGCCGACTGCATCGACGTGCTCTGCTTCGCCGGGCACAAGGGCCTCTTCGGCCCGCCTGGCATCGGCGGCCTCATCCTCGACGAGGGGCTGGCCGCACGCATCGAGCCGCTTGTCGTGGGAGGAACCGGTGTCGAGAGCGAGCAGGACGCGGTGCCCGACGCCCTGCCGATGCACTTCGAGTCCGGGACGCCCAACCTGATGGGCTTCTACGGCCTGAGCACCTCGCTGAAGTGGTTGAAGCGGCAGGGCACAGAGAAGGTCCACGCGAGGGAACAGGGACTTTACCGCCGCCTGCTCGGCGGCCTTCAGCAGATCGACGGGCTGCGCATCCTCGGCACCCAGGATGCCGAGAGCTCGCTCTGCGTCCTTGCCATCGACGTTCCGGGACTCGACATCGGCGCCGTCGCCTACCGCTTGGACAGCAAGTACCGCATCGTGACCCGCTGCGGACTCCACTGTGCGCCGTGGGCGAACCGGAGCCTCGGCACCTTCCCCATTGGCACCATCCGCCTCTCGCCGGGCTACTTCACGAAGCCGCGCGAGATCGACTACGCACTTGAAGCCTTGGAGGAGTCCGTCGCCTACGCCCGCAGGCGGAAGCTGACGCGCTGAGGGCGCACGGCCGGGTGTCGTCGCAGACCGTCGGCGCCACGTTGGGCACAGTGGGAGACGGTCGGCGCCTTTGCGGGCTACCGGCGGTACCCGAACTGCCGAGGGATGCGGTCGGGCACCTGCCAGCCGTTCTCCTCAAGCGCCTGACGCTGCCGCGTGACGTCGTGGGCGATCTGTTCGTTGCCGGGGAACATCTGCCGGTCGCGGGGGTTGGTGCCGCCGTTGCACCAGCAGGTGTTCTCGGAGCCGAAGGGGATGCGCGAACCTGCAAGCAGTCGGAACAGAGAACCCAGCTGCCGATACCTCGGGGCTGTGAGGAGCCTGGTGCCGTCCATCGGCGTGCCGGGCACGTGGCGCAGGCGGCTCAGGCCGGAGCAGACCTGCGGCCAGGACGAGACCTCCATCATCCGGTCGAGGAGCATGTCGCCGTCAAGCTCCGCATGCACCGGCTCCACGCCGCTCATCAGCACGAGTCCTGCATCAAGGACGGCCGTTATCGTCTCGCGGCGGCGCTCCTCGGGTATCGCCGTGATGCTGCCCTCCCCCAGGCGCACCGCATGGTAGACGACGTCGACGCCTGCCTCCCGCAACGCCTCGGCCTGCCTCGCGTCGAAGTCGCCGATGTTGGCCATCAACGCGACCTCGGGACCCAGGGCCGCGCGGGCGGCAGAGGCCGTCTCCAAGAAGCGCTCGAACCCGTATACAGAGGTCGTCATGAGGGAGACCAGATGCACGCCGTTCTCGCTGAAGGCGCGGCAGTAGCCTAGAATATCCTCCAAGGGCAGCTCGGCCTCGCGCTCCCAGGCGTAGCTCGCTGCGGCGAACGAGCAATAGCCGCAGTTGCCGGGGCAGGGACGGGCGTCGATGCCGACCTGCGCATAGATGAGCGCCTGCCCGCCGGATGCCTGCCAGGCTATCCGATGCGCACCCCAGTGCAGGTGAAACGCCTCGGGCGAGTGCTCGTCGAGGGCAAAGAGCCGCGCAGCCTCGTCGCGGCTGAGCCGCACATCCGAGACAGCCTTGTCCACCAGCTCCGCGACCTCGGAGTCGACGGCAGGGCCGACGGCGGAACCGACGACCGGTGTGCGTATGCCCATCGCAACTCCCCTCTCGTCTCACCACAAGGCCGACAGTGAGCCGACCTGTGTCATTTTCGCATCTGTGAACCTATCTCGCAATGCGGCAGCAGACTCGCATGGCCTCTCATCTGTCATAGTGTTACAGTTCACACCCCCACTGTCATTCCGAGCTCCGCCGAGGAATCTTTGGACACGCAGTGTCCAACGGCAGGTCGCAGGGCCCTTC
>JAISGJ010000214.1 GCA_031263105.1 Coriobacteriales bacterium | reverse complement strand
AGGTCGAGAGGTCCCCTGGCCTGCCGTTGGACACAGCGTGTCCAAAGAATCCTCGGCGGAGCTCGGAATGACAGCGGGGGCCCGGGGTGGCAGCGGGGGCCCGGGGTGGCAGCGGGGGTGTGAACAGTAACCCGCCCACGCCCCTAGTCCGTCACGGTGGCGAGGTCGTCCTCGTCGATGGTGCGGAGGTCCTTCTTGTTGAGGAGGTCGTAGATGACGGGGATGACGAACAGGGTCATCAGCGTGCCGTAGGCGAGGCCTCCTATGCAGACGATGGCGAGGGGCTGCATCATCTCCGAGCCGCTCCCTATCCCCAAGGCCATCATCAGCAGGGCGAATATCGTGGTCAGCGCCGTCATGAGGATGGGGCGCATGCGGACGGCCGCCCCCTCGCGTATGGCGGCGACCCGCTCCATCCCTTCGTGGCGCAGGCGGTTTATGTAGTCTACCAGCACGATGGCATTGCTCACGATGACGCCGATGAGCATGGCGAAGCCGATGAGGGAGATGACCGAGAGCACCTTGTCGGTGACGAGCAGGGCAAGGAAGCCCCCTGTGAACGCCAAGGGCACGGTGAACATGATGATGAAGGGGCTCTTCAGCGACTGGAACTGCGCCACCATGATGAGGTAGACCAGCAGAAGGCCCAGCACGAGCATGATGCCCAGTTCCCTGAACGAGTCCATGATGGTCGTGTTCTCGCCTGTGACCTCGTAGGTCACGCCCTCGGGCAGCTCCAGGTCCACGAGGCTGCGCTCGACCTCCTGGGTCACGAGGGTGATGTTGGCGTCGGGCGTTATCGTGAGGTTGACCGGCAGCATGCGGCGCTGCTCGGAGCGCTGGATGGATTGCAGGGTCTTGCTCTCCGTGACCGTTGCCACGTCGGCAAGCCTGACCTTTTCGGTGCTCCCGTCGCGTTTGGTGACGTTGAACTCCAGGGCCTCAAGGTAGGAGGGCGTCAGGCGGTCGTCCGCAGCGTCCCCGTTCATGACGACGACGTCGTAGCCTTCCGTCCCCCAGAGCACGTCCGTCGCGTTCTTCTCCTTGGAGAGCGCAGAGCTGACCTGCTGGTAGACCTGTGCGGTCGTCAGGCCGTGCTTGGCGGCGGCCTCTCGGTCGACCGTGTAGTGCAGGACCGGGGTCGCCTCCTCGGCGCCGCCCTCGAACTCGGCGATTCCCGCCAGGCCCTCCGTCTGTGCGCGCACGGCCTCCGAGGCACGCACCATGTCCTCGAGCGAGTCGCCGTAGAGGTTCACCGTGACGCCGCTGCCGCCGAGGGCGGAGGCGTCCATCATGCTGGCGGACCCCACCTCGTACTCCGCGCCGACCCCTTCGAGGCCCGCCTCGATCTCGTCGCTCAGCCGGTCCATGTCCTTGCCTTGGTCGAGCAGGGCGTAGATGGTGACGGATCCCAGCGCCGAGCCTTGGCCCGACCCGCCGCCCATGCCGGAGAGCGCCCCCACGCCGACGATGCCGCTGCCGCCCGCCATGGCCCCGACGGTCTCGACCCCGTCGACCGCCGCGACGCGCGCGGCGGCATCGTCGGCCACCTCGCGCTTCTGTTCGTCCGGGACCTCCTTGGGAATCGTCAGGTTGATGGCTATCTGGCCGGAGTTCCCGTCGGGCATGTAGGCGAAGCCCCGGGACCAGACGACGGCGACGCTTGCGGCCAGGAGCACGGCCGCGAACACCAGGACGACCGGCTTGAAGCGCAGGGTCCACACCAGGGCACGGTCATACAGGGCTATCGCGCGGTCGAGCAGGCGATGCTCCTTCGGCTCCATCTTCCTGAACAGGCCGCTTGCCATCGTCGGCACGAGCGTGAGGGCCACGAGCAGGCTGGCGAGCAGCGCATAGGCGAAGGTCAGCGCGAAGTCCGTGAACAGCTGCCGCGTCAGGCCCTGCACGAACACGATGGGGAGGAACACGCAGATGGTGGTCAGGGTCGAGGCGATGATGGCGCCGGCCACCTGCCCCGCGCCGTTCACGGCCGCCTTGACGGGCGAGTAGCCCTTCGAGCGCAGGCGGAAGATGTTCTCTATCACGACGACGCTGTCGTCCACGAGGCGGCCGACGGCTATGGCCAGGCCGGAGAGCGAGATGATGTTGATGGTCACCCCCGAGAAGTACATCGCCACGAGCGCGAAGACGACGCTTATGGGGATGGCGCACAGCGTGACGAAGGTCGGCCGCAGGTCGCGCAGGAACAGCAGGAGTATGACGACGGCGAAGAGCGCCCCCCAGAGCAGGTCGCTGGTGATGCCGTTTATCACCATGTAGATATAGTCGCCCTGGTTGAGCAGGGGGGTGAAGTGCAGGCCGGGGTTGCTGTCGGAAAGCTCGTCGAACTTCTGGAGTATGTTGTCGGCGACCTCGGTCGTCGCATACTCGCTCTGCTTGTTGAAGGACAGGAGTATGCCGTCGTGCCCGTTTATCTTCGCGTAGAGGTCGTTCAGGTTGTCGCTCATGAACAGGTCGGCGACCTCCGAGAGGCGGATCGGCTCGATCCCCTCGATCCCGGGGTCGAGCAGCACGAGCTGCTGCATCTCCTCGAGGGAGGCGATCTCGTCGCCCACCTGGACGAGGTAGTCGTCGCTGCCTTCCTGGACATAGCCGGCGGGCATCGAGAAGTTCTGCGCCTTCAGTATGCCCAGCACCGTGTCCATGGTGAGCGCGCCTCCCATGTCCGCCTGTTCGACGGCGGAGTCACGGGCGGTGTCGAGCTGGGTGAGCCCCTGCTCTATCTGGGTGAGCGCGACGCTCAGCTGGGACTGGGCGCCTGCCAGCTGGGCGGCGGCGTTCGAGAGTCCGAAGAGCGTGGTGGACATGGTCTCGTTGAGCGTCCCCTGGGCGTCCGACAAGGTGCCCTGCATCTCCTGCACGGACTCGATGCCGTCCTCGAGCTTCGTGATCCCCGCGCCCATCTGGTCCTTCGCGTCCTTGAACTGCTTCTCCACAGGCTCTGGGAGGGCGCCGCCGGGCGCGGCGGCACGGGCGGCCTCCTCCTCCGTTGTCAGGGTCTGGAGCTGCTCCTTCAGGTCGGCGAGCATGGTCTTCTGGTCCTGCAGGCCGCCGAACAGGGCGGCCCACGAGGAGGCGAGCTCCGTGGAGCCCTCCCCCATCTTGACGGCGAACTCCTTGGCCCCCGCATCGAGCTCGGCGGTCTGCGCCTTCACCTCGTCGAGCTTGCCCTCGAGGTCCGTCTGCGTGTCGCGGAGCTCCTGCTCCTTCTCGACGAAGCTCCCCTTGATCGCATCGCCTACGCGGGCGTTGAGCTCGCCGATCTTCTCCTGCTTCAGGACGACGTTCACCCGTTCGGCGCGCAGGCCCGTCACGTCCAAGCTCGCGACCCCCTCTATGCCTTCGAGCTTGGTCTGCAGGGACTCCTCCATGAGGCGGGAGACCTCCGTCGTGTCGAAGCCCTCCTGCTCGACGGCCGCTATCATGACGGGCAGCATGTCGGGGTTCATCTTCAGGATCACCGGCGTCGAGACCATGTCGTCCCATCCGCCCTCTATCTGGTTGACCTTCTGGACGATCTCCAGGGAGACCGCGTCGAGGTCGGCGCTGTCCGTGAACTCCATGATGAGCAACGAGACGTTCTCGGACGACTGCGACTGGATGCTGTCCAGGCCCTCCAGCGTGGCGAAGCCCTCTTCGAGCGGCCGGGTCACCTCCTCCTCGACCTTCTCGGGCGAGGCCCCCGGATAGGTCGTCATGGTGATGACGTAGGGCAGCTCGATGTTCGGGAGGAGCTCGGGGGTCATCCCCCTGAAGCTCGCAAGGCCCAAGGCGAACACCATCACGACCGCGACCAGCACGGTCATGGGCTTGCGGACGCTGAATTTCGTCATCTATCTGCTCCCTGTCCCTTGGCTCACGAATACCTCCAGCATCCGGTCCAGAAGACGGATGAACTCCTCGGTATCCCTTTTGCCCATCTTCTCGAACACTCCTTGGGCCTCTTCGTCCATCTCGTCGATCTCCTGCTGGGCGCGGGCGCGGCCCTCGGGCGTCACCGTGACCTGCACCCTCCGCCTGTCCCGCCCGTCCGCCTCGCGCATGACGAGTCCCTTTCCCTCAAGGCTCTTCAGGACGGAGGCGACCCTCGCGGAACTGGTGCAGGTCCGTTGTCGCAGCTCTGTGGGATGGAGGGGGCCGTCGTGCAGCACAAGCGTCCGCAGCAGCAGGGACTCGCCGGACGAGTAGCGTGCGAGGCGGTCGAAGACCCTCATCTGGTAGCGGCCGAGTATCTCCTTGAAGCGCCCGACTGCGACTGAGGGATAATCGGTGGAACGGTCGGTGGGCATGGCAATCCTTCCCGTAAGGCTTGCTGACGGCATAACCAACGGTATAAAAGCCTAACGGTATTAGCATTCCTGTCAACCGCTGGGGGTCCCCGTTATCGTCTCGTTGCGGTACCGTTCCCTCTCCAATGCCTCGGGCCCCGGGCGCACGGCGCGCGCTGCCGTGCGGCAGGGGGGGGGGGGGGGGGGGGGGGTGTTGGGGGGGGTTGGGTGCGGGGGGTGGG
>JAISGJ010000179.1 GCA_031263105.1 Coriobacteriales bacterium | reverse complement strand
CGATGCCCCGGTGTCGAGTTTTTTATTCTTAGTTGACTTTAATCCTAGACTATCATATAGTGTGATATGCAGATCATCCTACTCCTTGTGACCTGCCTCTGACGCAGCATGGGCCCCCTTGTCCACAAAGGGGGCCCATGCGTCTTTTAGGGAGCTGGGGGCGGACCGGAGGGGGGGGGGGGGGGGGGGGGTAGCCCACCGCCGGGAAGGACGAGGCGCAACGCAGGTTGCAGAACAAATCGGGCCGACCGCTGGCGCCTAGGGTCGCCCGCCGCCGGGAAGGACGAGGCGCAACGCGGGGGGACGGGTGTCAGGCGTCGAGCAGGGAGGCGACATCCTGGGCGATCATCAGCTCCTCGTTCGTGGGGACGACGAGGATGCGCACAGGGGAGCCCTCGGAGGAGATGACACGCTCGAAGCCGCGCAGCCGGTTCCTCTCCCCGTCGAGCAGGAAGCCGAGGGGCTCCAGACCCGAGAAGATCATCTGCCGTATGCGGTCGCTGTTCTCCCCGACGCCCGCCGTCAGGACGACGGCATCGACGCCTGCCAGCTCGAACACGTACTGGCCTATGTGCCTCCTCACCGAGTCGGCATACATCTCGCAGGCAAGCTGCGCACGCTCGTCTCCCGCATCGGCAGCCGCCTGGACGTCGCGCAGGTCGTTCGAGACGCCGGAGACGCCCAAAAGCCCCGAGCGGCGGTTCATCAGGTCGTCGACCTGCCCGGCGCCCATGCCGAGCGAGCCTATCAGATAGGTGACGACGGCAGGGTCTATGGAGCCGCAGCGCGTCCCCATCATGAGGCCTTCGAGCGGGGTGAAGCCCATCGAGGTGTCCACCGACACGCCGTTTCGCACGGCCGTGACGGAGCAGCCGTTGCCGAGGTGACAGGTTATGAGCCGCAGCTCGTCGAGGGGGCGCCCAAGGAGGGCCGCCGCGCGCTGGGCGACGTAGCGGTGCGAGGTCCCGTGGAAGCCGTAGGTGCGGACACGGTGCCGTTCGTACAGCTCGTAAGGGAGCGGGTAGAGGTACGCCTTGGGGGGCAGGGTCTGATGGAAGGCGGTGTCGAACACCGCCACCTGCAGGGCGTGGGGCATGAGGTCCGCGCACGCCTCGATGCCGGTGAGCGCGGGCGGGTTATGGAGCGGCGCCAAGGGTATGCACTCCCTGATCCGTGCCACGACCTCGTCGTCGATGACGGACGAGGCGCTGAAGTGCTCGCCGCCGTGGACGACGCGATGGCCGACCGCAGCTATCTCCTCGATGCCTTTGACGGCGCCGCCCTGGGGGTCGAGCAGCGCCCGAAGGGCCGCCTGCACCGCATCGTGGTGGTCCTTCAGGGGGAGGGTGTCGAGCCTCTCGTCGCCGTCGAGCCCGTGCCTGTGGAAGGAGTCCTCGGAGCCGACCTTCTCACAGAGGCCCTTGCCGACGAGCCGCTGCGTGTCCTTGTCGAGCAACTGGTACTTGAGCGACGACGACCCTGCGTTTATCACCAGAACGTACATGACGACCTCGTTTCCTTGTGGTGTTCTCTGTGCCGTGAGGTTCCTCGTGGCCCTTGGCGGCGGGCGGATGCCGGGACCCGGGAAACCGGGCGTGCGTGCGGCGGACGGCGCGGGCGTGCGGCGGGCGTGCGTGCGGCGCCTGCGAGCGGCGTGCAGTGCGTGCGTGCAGCGGGCGGCGCAGCGCGGAGGCCCTCAGTCCGCCGGCCCCATGCGGATGGGCATGCGCGCCCCTCCCAGGACGTGCACATGGAGATGATGGACGGTCTGCCTGCCGTCCTCCCCGGTGTTGGCGACGATACGATAGCCGCTCTCCTCAAGCCCCTTGAGGGCGGCGACCTTCTCCACCGTCTTGAAGACTCTGCCCAAGGTCTCCTCCGGCACGCCGTCGCCGACATGGGCGTAGTGCTTCTTGGGGATGATGAGCGTGTGCACGGGCAACTGGGGGTTCACGTCCTCGAAGGCGACGACCTCGTCGTCCTCATAGACGATGTCCGCCGGGATCTCGTGGGCGGCTATCCTGCAGAACAGGCAATCTGACATGGTGTTCCTCCTCCTTTTGCGTGACGATGGCCGACCATCGTCTCCCTAGCTCAGGGTCCCGTCTATGCTGTCGTCGCTGTCTGCGTCGAGCTCGCCGAGCAGCACGGTCACCTTCTGCTGGGCCTCGGCCAGGCGCACCTGGAGCGCCCGCAGCAAGGTGACGCCCCGCTCGTAGGACTCCAGGCTCTCCTCCAGCTCGAGCTGGCTGCCCTCGAGGACGCGCACGATGCCCTCGAGCTCCTCGGACGCCTCCCGGAAGCTGAGGTCCGCAGGGTCGGTACGTTCGGTGCTCTCAGGCATGATGCCCCTCTCTGTCCTCGATGTCCATGCAAGGCGGATCCGTGCAAGGCAGGGCCTCGCGGCGCTTCCCCTCGACCGTGCAGCCGAGGGTGCCGTCGGCAAGGCGCAGGTCGAAGCGCTGGCCCCAGTCTACCGTATCCACGCTGCCGATGATACGGCCTTCCCGGTCATAGGCGAGGGAATAGCCCCTGGCAAGCACGGCGGGAGGCGAGAGGTCCTCGAGCCGGGCCGCGTCGAGCGCGAGCGCGGCCCGGTGGGGCGCGAGCAGGTTCGAGCCGAGCAGGGCCAGGTGCGCCGCCGTGGCGCGCACGGGCTGCGCGTCCTGCCGAAGCCTCAGGGGGAGCGACTGCACGAGGCGCGCAGACGCCCCTTCCGCCTGCATCATGAAGGGGCGCACCAAGAAGAAGGGGTCCGCGAACAGGGGGCGGCGGCGCAGGTTCCCGTAGGCGGCCTCGGCGCGCTGGAGCGCCAAGCCGAGCGAGCGCGCGAAGGAGGCGGTCGTCCGGGCGAGGGCGACTCCGAGCTCGGCGATGTCCGGGACGGCATGTTCGGCGGCGGCCGTGGGGGTCGAGGCGCGGAAGTCGGCGACCATGTCGGCGATGCTGTTGTCCGGCTCGTGGCCGATGCCGGTGACGACGGGGACGGGCGAGGCGGCCACCGCACGTGCAAGCCTCTCGTCGTTGAAGGGCATGAGGTCCTCGTAGGAGCCCCCGCCACGGACGAGGAGGATCAGCTCCGCATCCGACTCGGCTGCGGCGGCAAGGCCCCGGGCGATCTGCTCGACGGCCCCCGCGCCCTCGACGGCGACGCCTGCGACCAGCACCTCGACGAGCGGGTAGCGCCGCCGCAGGGTCCTCAGCACGTCATGGACGGCCTTGCCGCGCGGCGAGGTCACCAACGCGAGCCTCGTGGGGTACCGGGGCAGGACGCGCTTCCTCTGGGGGTCCATGAGCCCCTCGGCCCGCAGCCTCTCCGCCAGCTGGGCGACCGCGATCCGAAGGCTCCCCTCCCCTGCCGGGCGCAGAGCCCTCACGTCGAAGTTCATGCGCCCCTTCGCCGCATAGAGCGAGAAGCTGCCGGAGGCCTCGACGAGCATGCCCTTCCTGAGCTCGACGCCGCAGCCCTTGTAGCTGTTGCGCCACATGAGGCACGGGAGCGCCGCGCTCCGGTCGGTCAGCGTGAAGTAGACGGCCTTGTAGCCGGGCCTGTCCGAGAGCTCCGAGACCTCCCCGACGAGCGTCAGGTGAATCTGCTCGAGCGATTCCTTTGCGCGTGCAAGCGCCTGGGAGACGGAGAGGGGCTGTGCCATCGGCGGTTCCGAGGCCGGTCAGCGGCGTGTGAAGCCGAGCAGGTAGACGAGCTGGAGCACCGAGACGAGCGCGGCCGCGACGTAGGTCAGCGCTGCCGAGGTGAGGACCGCGCGTGCGCCCCCTGTCTCTGCGCTGGGAAGGAAGCCGTGGCCGTTGAGGTAGGCGAGCGCACGGCGCGAGGCGTCGAACTCGACCGGCAGGGTGACCAGCTGGAAGACTATGACGGCGGCATACAGGATGACGGCCAGGTATATCATGCCGACCATCTGCAGGAAGATGCCGGCGATCAGGACGAACATCCAGAGGTTGCTTGCAAGGTTGACCGGCGGCACCAGGGCGCCGCGCAGCTTTGCCGGGACGTAGCCGCGCGCATGCTGGACCGCATGCCCGCACTCGTGGCAGGCGATGGCAGACGCCGAGACGCTCGTGCCCCCATAGACGGCCTCGGACAGCGCGACGACGTTCGTGCGGGGGTCGAAGTGGTCCGTCAGCTCGCCGCCGACCCGCTCTATGGCGACATGGGAGAGGCCGTTCGCGTCGAGCATCCTGCGGGCCGCCTGCGCGCCGGTCAGCCCCAGGGAGATCGGCACCTTGCCCCATTTGCGGTAGGTGTGCTTGATATAGGCCTGCGTCCCGAAGCCCAGGACGAGGGTGACGAGTATCAGCATGAGGTACGACATATCAAACGGCACGGCAGGCTCCCATCGTATCGGACGAGCAAGGCGACGCCTCCCTGTGAGGAAGACGTCCCCAAAAGGCCCTCCTCGAAGACATCCTTTCCTCGAAGGCATCCTCTCCCGAAGGGCGTTCCTTCCCCATAGTAGAGGAAAAGCGACCTAGGAGGGGGCGGGAACACCCGCTTGTGACAGGAGCGTAACCTTCAGGTCACCATCGTCAAGCGACAGCGATATGCCCCCTTCGAGCAGACGGAGCAGCTCGTTGCCCAAAAGGTCGCGCCGCCACCCCTTCAGGATCGTCAGGCCCTCCCGCTGGCCTTCGGCAAGGCGCGCCAGGTCGTCGTGGCCCGCGAGGAAGGAGGTCGCGATGTGCAGCTCCTTGGCCCTCTGATGGAGCAGGGCGCCCATGAGGTCGAGGCTGGCGACGCACCGCGCGTCCCTCGCAGGCACACGCCTCGGGGTCGGCCACTGGTCGGGAGAAAGCCCCTGTGCCCTCTCCACGGCGGCCAGCACCTCCTGCGACCAGCGCTTCCCCAGCCGCTCCTTGATGCCCCGGACCCGGTACAGATCCTCGGGCGAGGCCGGCTCGCGCCGGGCGACCTCGACCAGGAGGTCGTCGGGGAGCACCCACTTGCGCGGGAGGTTGCGCTCCTGGGCCGCCTGCTCCCGCCATGCAGCGACCTCGCGGACGGTGGCGAGCTGGCTGCCCCTGAGCGCCGCGACCCCCTTGAGCCTCTGCCATACCTCCCGGGCATCGACACGGTACCGCTCCTCGTCCTCCATATCCCTGAACTCGTCCTCGAGCCAGGGAAGGCGGCCCTTCTCCTGCAGCTCGGAGACGATCCTCGTGTAGGCAAGGGGAAGGTAGCGCACGTCGTCGATCGCGTAGGAGAGCTGGGTCTCGGTCAGGGGACGCTGGGCCCAGTCGGAGAAGGACTCCCCCTTCTTGAGGCTCACGCCGCAAAAGCGCCTCACGAGGGCGACGAGGCTCGCCTGCTGGGGCAGGCCGAGGAGCAGCGCCGCCCGCTGGGTGTCGAAGACGGGGCGGACGACGGCACCGAGCGCCTGGTAGAGTATGGCGCAGTCCTGGTCGCCCGCATGGAACACCTTGACGGTGCGCGGATCCGTGAGGACGGGGACGAGCGCCCTCAGGTCGAGAGGGGCGAGCGGGTCGATGAGGGCCTCGCGCCCGTCGGCGGCGACCTGGACGAGGCAGAGCTGGGGGTAGTAGGTCTTCTCCCGCAAAAACTCGGTGTCGAGCGTCAGGAGCGGCGTGCCGCAGAGCTCGGCGGCGAACTCCTCAAGGCCCTGCTGTGTGTCGATATACCGTATCGGAACCTGCACTGTCGGCTTCCTTCGTCTCATAGGGAGGAGGGCGGCGCACACTGCGGCAGCATGCGACATACGTCCTGGCGTTACTGTTCACACCCCCACGGATACCCCACTGTCATTCGGAGCCCCACTGTCATTCCGGGCCCCACTGTCATTCCGGGCCCCACTGTCATTCCGGGCCCCACTGTCATTCCGGGCCCCACTGTCATTCCGAGCCCCACTGTCATTCCGAGCCCGTCGAGGAATCCTCGACCGCGCCAGCGGTCGGCCGCAGGTCGAAGGGCCCCCTGACCTGCCGTTGGACACTGCGTGTCCAAAGATTCCTCGGCAAGCTCGGAATGACAGTGGGGGTGTGAACAGTAACGTCCTGGCAGCATACGCCCAACACCTCATGCCCACAGAATGCGCCACGGCACCCTCGTAAGGTATCATGGTACCATTATCCCTCCCACGGGCCGACCTCACAAGGGGCTGTGCAGGCGACGGCGCGAGCGAGCGGCGGGACGGCGGAGGAATCGACGGAAAGGCCGATGGAAAGGTCGGGTGCCGCCTCGATGAAGGCGCTTATCGTAAACAACCTGCAGTCCGGCCTGCGCGACGGCTCCATCTTCGAGTTCGCGCGCAAGCTCGCGCAGGACGGCGACGAGCTGATCGTCCGCAGCACCGACGGGCACACCCCCGTCGAGTCGCTGCTCGCCGGTGCCGCAGACTGCGACCTCGTGGTCGCTGCCGGGGGCGACGGCACCATAGCGTCCGTCTGCTACGCGCTGCGCAACACCGGCATCCCCATCCTGCCCTTCCCCGCCGGCACCAGCAACCTCATGGTGACGAACCTCGACCAGCCCGAGGAGCCCCATGCCCTGGCCGAGATGGCGAGGTCGGGCCGGTACCTGGACTTCGACCTGGGCGAGATCGACTTCGAGGGTGCGGGCGAGGGGGAGACGCCCGAGGGGAGCGCGACCGTGGATGACACGGACGAGGGGGGCGCGGCCGCGAAGGGCGCGGGCGCAAGGACCGTGACGAAGGGCTTTGCCGTGATAAGCGGCGCGGGCTACGATGCGACCATCATGGAGAACGCGGACCGACTCAAGGAGAGGCTCGGGCCGAACGCCTACCTCGCCGCCGCCCTCACCAACCCCACGCCCACGGTCGCCCACTTCACCATCGAGCTCGACGGGCAGACCGTCGAGCTCGACGGCATAGCCGTGCTGGTGCTCAACTTCTCGAAGATATACCCCGACATATCCATCACTCACGCGAACGACGCCCGCGACGGGCTGCTCGAGATAGCCGTGCTGAAGCCCCACAGCGCCGTCGAGCTGCTGCCCGCCTTCTTCGCGGCCTTCCTCGACCGGACGGGGGGCTTCCCCCACCGCGCCGACGCCGTCGAGACCTTCCGGGCAAAATGCGCGCGCATCACCGCAGAGCCGCCCCTCAGCCTCCAGTACGACGGCGAGGCCCCCGGCGGGAAGACCCCGTTCTCCGCCCGCGTCCTGCCCGCCGCGACCCGCCTCATCGTGACCGAACACGAGTACCGCAGGCTGACCGGCAGCACAGAGGGGCGTTGATGCGGGGTTACGGGTCACACCCTCCACGGACAGCTCACTGTCATTCCGAGCCCCCACTGCCATTCCGAGCCCCCACTGTCATCCCGAGCCCCACTGTCATCCCGAGCCCCGCTGTCATCCCGAGCCCCCACTGTCATCCCGAGCCCCACTGTCATCCCGAGCCTGCCGAGGGATCCTCGACCGC
>JAISGJ010000137.1 GCA_031263105.1 Coriobacteriales bacterium | reverse complement strand
CTCGGGATGACAGTGGGGGCCGGGATGACAGTGGGGGCCGGGATGACAGTGGGGGCCGGGATGACAGTGGGGGCCGGGATGACAGTGGGGGCCGGGATGACAGTGGGGTATCCGTGGGGGCGTGAACTGTAACAAAGCAGCGCCATCCAGTTCCGCCGGATTCCAGCTGAGCACGTACATTTCGGTGGATGTTCGAAAGAGCAGTTTGCCGTTGGAAAGCCTGACGGTATGTCGCCGCACGTTCTCAGCAAAGAGAGCCTCTCTCCCGCTCTCAATGGTGCCAAGGCCAGAGAGATGCCCGAGCAACCCGTCAAAAGTGTCAGACTCGTATTCCCATCCGCCCCGAACATAGCCTATCGACGGATTGACCCCGCTGTCATACAGGACATTAAATGAGACATTGAGATCGAATCCACGGCTTGCGAATGGCCCAAGCTGGTACTTCCTCAGTGCCTCGTCGCTGTCGGCCCACTCGGCGTTCACGCCCGAGAACAGATCCGCCAACACGTTGCAATAGGCGTAGGGCTTGCTGAAGGACAGGGAGTGGCATCGCCTTGTCGCCGACTTGCTGAGCTTGATGATATCTGAGGATGCCGGGGATATGCAGGCCACCGTGACATCATGTGCCGACAGGTTTTGTCCCGGTGTCAGCTCGTGCCAGTCCGCTTTCAGATAATCGATGTTGTGAAGTCCTTCGCCTTCGGCTTTGAGCCTACAAAGCTCCAGCATCTGTTCGCTGGAATCCAGAGCGGTGACCCGTTTGGCCATTTTTGCCAAGGGGATGGTCAGTCGCCCTGAGCCGCAACAGGCGTCAAGCACCGTATCCTCATCCCTGATATCGAGTGCCGCCACCTGTTTGTCCGTGAAAGCCGTCTCCAGAGCGCAGCGCTTCTCCCAATTCGGGGCCCAGTCATCCCAGAATGCGATCTCTTCCTGGGTTTTTCTACTGTTCCATCCAGACAGGGATTCCAAAAGTCTCCAATTGACAAATCCTTCCATAGCTCCTCACATTCTTGGAAGCCGCCGAGCGCCCACTGAGCTGCGAGCGTCCACTGAGTCGTTGCAGCAGCGGCATGGCGCCTCCCTAGCAGCTCCCGACAACGCACAGTCTCCGCTCCGAGCCCTCTGCTTTGACGATGCTGACTTCCACACCATAGAGGTCCGAAAGCATCTCGCTCGTAAGCTGCGTGGGATCAAGCTCAGAGAACCCTCCCTTTGGCCAACCCAGCAATCCGACCTTTGACCCGAACTCCATGGCATGGTTGGGATTGTGTGTGGTTATGATAACGATATAGTTCCGTGCTGCCAGTTCCTTGAGCTGTGTCAGCACCTTTGTCTGGTTTGCAAAGTCCAAAGACGCAGTCGGTTCGTCCAATATGAGGATGGATGGTTGCTGGGCCAACACTCTGGCCAGCTCGACCTGCTGGCGCTCGCCGCCAGACAGGGTCGATAGCTTGGATTTCCCAAGATGCGAAAGACCGAGCTCATCCAGACAGTCCCTGGCCACGGCAAGGTCACCTTCTCCCGGTGAGGCGAAGAGGCTGATATGCGGCGCCCTTCCCATGAGCACATAGTCGAGTACCGAATAGCCGGGCAGCGAGACAAACTGTTGTCTGGCATAGCCGATCTGTCGGGCCAACTCCGCCTTCGACAGCACAAGGATGTCGGTGTCCTCCAAGCGGATCGAGCCAGTGCCCGGCTCGATCAGCCCCGCCAGGCAATCGAGCAAGGTGGACTTCCCAATGCCGTTCGGACCGATGACCGTAAGTATCTCACCGGCTGAAAGGGAAAACGACAAATCGCAAAACAGCTGTCTGCCTTTTGGATAGGCATAGGATATCGAATCCACTGAAAGGGACATATCTTTCATAATGAATGTCTCTGTCTGAAGATCAGCCAGGCGAAAAGCGGAGTTCCAATGAAGCCGATTATTACGCTTAACGGCAGTATCGCAGTCGTTATGGTGCGAGTGATCGTATCGGTTACCAGTAAAAACAATGCTCCGACAACCAGCGAAAGAGGAAGCACCTTGGCGGTATCTGCACCCACGAGCAGGCGGCACAAATGAGGAATCACGAGTCCGATCCAGCCTATGGTTCCGCTGATGCAGACCGCCAGAGCCGTCAGGAGCGTAGAAGACAGTATCGTGAGATTTCTTATTGCCTTGACATTGACCCCCAGTGTGCCCGCCTGCTTGTCCCCTAGCCCGAGCAGGCCGATTCTCCAGCGAATCAACAACAGGCAGATCACGGCCAGGAGCATGCCGGGCAATGTGGCCAGAACCGTTTGCATCTCCACTCCGGACAGACTGCCGAGTTGCCAGTAGACGATCTCGGTCAATTCGGATTCCGGATCAGCCCCATATTTGATCAATCCGAGAAGAGACATCGCGAATCCTGAGACCACGATCCCCGAAAGCACCAGTATCAGCGTGCTTCGATCCCCAAGTATCTGCGAGAGCATCTTTGCCGCGAACACTGCCAAAAGGCCACAGGACAAAGCCAGGAGTTGGATACCTATCGCCCCGGCGTGCGCAATGATACCCAGGGCAGCGCCGACACAGGCACCGCTGGTTGCTCCCAACAGATCGGGGGCAACCAGCGGGTTATTGAAGACGCTTTGATAGCTCGCTCCGGACAGGCTCAGGGCACCGCCGACCATCAGGGCGGCAAGTACCCTGGGCAGGCGAATCTGCAGGATCACGGTTTCCATGCCACTGGACCACGTCGTATCCACATCCACGAAAGGCGATACCAGTATCCTGAACACCGACAGGGCGTCAACGTCGTATTTGCCGACAAACAGGGCAGCGACCGCCAAAAGAACCGTTGCCGCTACAGCACCGAGAAAAATCGCCTTGCCTTTTGTGGCAGACGGCCTCTCCTTGGTTCGTGGGTTTTTCGTAGCCAAGCGCATGCTCATACCTCAAGACAGAGCTTGTCACTGTGAATCTCGGGGATAAGCCGTTTGGAGAGAAGCGCTCATTGCTCAGGCCAAAGTATGCCTTGGATCTCGGCATCCGTAGGTTCGTAGTGGTAGAACTGCCCGTAGAAATCTCTGACGATATCCTCATACTTGATATCCGAGCATAGATCTGGCTGTATGACGGTTGTTGCCCAAAGCGTCATCAGCGCTTCATCGGCACTGCGCACGCACCAAACAAACGCACCGGCAGGACTCGTGCGAACCGCGTTGTTCTTTACCGCGCTCATCTCAGCGAATCGTTGGTCGGTTAAAAACACTTCGGTAGCGGCAGGGTCACAGGAAATGACGACCTCGGGATCCCAAGCCAGGAGATCCTCGAGGTCCACATCGATGAACATGCCTTCCACGCCAGCATCTGCGGCGACATTCCTGCCCCCCGCCATCTCGATCCAGCTGGTGACGATAGAGCCCTTGCCTTCTGTGTTCAAGGGATCGGTTCCGGTCGTGTAATAGACCCGCTTGATCTGGTCTTGATCCAGGGCACGGGTTCTGCTGGTCGCCTGCTCCATGTTGTCTCGATAATATGCGGCCAGCCCTTTGGCCCTTGCCTCGGCATCACCGCCGAGAATCTCGCCGGTCAGTTCAATGGTTGCGATCAGGCTGTCAGGATCCGTGCCCATAGCATACACAGCTGGAATCGCCAGACTTCTCACCTCTGCGGCTATCTCAGGGCTATGGCAGATGACCACGTCAGGACTGGCTTTGAGCAAAGCCTCCTGATCAAGGGCCCAGCCAGGAAAGATGCGGGCGTTGTCGGAAAGGCCTGGATCAAACTTGAGCAGCCACTCGTTTTCGATATTGTCGTCGCTGACCCCGACGTTTCTGTCCTGCACACCGAGCAGGAGGAAGATTTCTTCCGCCGCCGCATAGGATGCCGCAATGGTATCGACCTGTGTCGGCACCTCGATGGATTCTCCCAAGAGGTCAACGACCGTCCTTGTCTTTGGAATCGCTTCCTGTTCCTCTTCTGATCCAACGGGCCCCTGTGCCACCTGCCCTGTTTTCGCGCAGCCTCCCATGGTAAAGACGAGGACGGCCAGAACCGCCATGAGCAAGAACAGAGCAAGTCCCTCCAGGTGCTTTTTTGTGTCGGTCACTTTCATTCAACTCCTCTTCATCATTTGTCAATAGAAATAATACCGCGTCAATTTCATAATTCCAAAGGAAATCGCACTACACCCGAATTAGGGGTTTTCGAGAATTTCGTACCCTCCTTTTGGGTGTAGTATTATTCTTAGCTAAAACTATGGCCAACTGAAAGGAATTAAGATGAGAGGAATGTCAAGTGGAGGCGATTCCGGAAAAGCCGTCCGGAGGGTCTTTGCCGATGTCATCCCCCTTCAATTGAGCATCTCCAAGGTTGACTACATAGGCCTTGGCATTCTCTGGCTTTGGCTTAATGCCATCTGGACGTTTGTCGCAAATCCGGAGACAAGCTCCTCGCAGGGGTTTTCCGATCCCCTGCAGAGCAAATCCATCGTTATCGCCGCCGCTGCGCTTGCGCTGCTCTGTGCTCCTCTTTGGGCTAAAGCTGCCCAGCGCGTCGGGCAAAGGCGATGCACGCTCATGGCCTCGGCTGCCCTGACAGTCGGCTCGGCCCTCATGGCCACAGTCTTTGTGTCGGATAGGGCGGTCTTGCCCCTGATGGTCATCGGAGGGGTCACAGCAGGAATCGGATACGCGATACTGCTGCTTGGCTGGGTTGACTCCTTCTGCCGTCTTTCAACAGAAGAGATCGAGGACATGGTTCCGCTCTGCGTCATTTTCGAGGCTTTGGCCTTGCTGGTGTTGGCTTGCGTCCATGCACCCATCCGCTTGACACTCATCGTTGCGATGCCGCTGCTCTGTGGCATATTGTTGTTAAGGACGCTTTCCAGCAATCGGGGTCCGAGCCAAAAGGAGGCTGCGGGCGTCAATCCCGGCGATATTCCTCGGATCGTCATGAGCAGCTTCAAGAGATCGATGGCACTGGCCTTTGTGTCGTATTCCGTCATCGGCTACACGGGGAGCGTGGCCAGCCATGCCCTGTTCGGCAGCGGCTTCACGGGATCGTTGATTGAGGTGTCGGGGATACTGCTGGCGACAATCATTGCCGGCAGTTATATTCTCATGTCCATCAGAGTGAGCTTCCTTGAAGTGTATCGCCTTGCTTCTCCCGTCTTGGTTCTGTCGTTGATAGCCTGCGTATTCGGTTCCACGTATCCGATGTTGGCTTCAAGCATTCTGTCGGTAATGGCCAACCACCTCATCTTGATCTTTTTGTTCATTTATTTTGTGATAGCCGCAAAGAAAAGATGGCACTCGCCCTCTTTTGCTGTCGGCCTGACGCAGGGCATAAGCCTTATGGGACTAGTGGTCGGAGCATTGATCGCAAGAGGCTTACAGGTTGCAACAATCGGCACTGCGTTTTCCGAGTCTCTGGCGGCACTCATTTTGATCGGTGCATTTGTCTTTGCCAGAGAGATGCTGCCTCTGCATGGTAGGGATGCGGAGGTGCGGCTCGATGGGCCAGAGGGCAACAGCGTTCCGGCAAATCCTCTGGACAGCTCCTGTCGGATGTTGGCAGAAAGGCACGGCCTCTCCCAACGCGAGCAACAATTACTCGTCTACCTTGCGCAGGGTCGATCCAGACAATACATCCAAGAGGCGCTGCATCTTTCTCGCAATACCGTCGCATCATATGCCAAGACGCTTTATCGCAAGCTGTCCGTACATTCGAAAGAAGAACTCCAAAGGATGGTCGAAACGGGGCGCGAGCGAAACTGAGGGCCGCTACTCAGTCGCCAAGTCAACTGAGACGCTGATGTCCAGCGATTGTTGAGCGGCGAACTGCTCCCTCATGATGCTGAGCATATCGAACTCGCGACCGATGTCGGTCACATCATACCTGCTTGCGCTCAACGGTCTTCATGCTCATGCTATGGCTTGGCGCTTGTCGAGGTAGTAGCCCTTCACATCCTCCGCGACGTACTCGTCGGGGTCGTCCGTGTCGTCGTTGCTGTAAAACATCCAACTCTTCACATTGTCCAGAAACCAAGGCTGGCTGCTCAAAAGGTAGTTATGTCTCCAAGCATCAACGGTTGCCTTCGTGAGTATGCATCAAATGCCGTATCCCAATCAGAACAGGAGTACCTATGGGCAAGACTATCAAGACCCGTAGTTACAGTTCACACCCCCACTGTCATTCCGAGCTCCGCCGAGGAATCCTTGGGTCCGAGCGCCCGGAAAACGCACCGCGTTTTCAGCGAGGACGGGCCGACAGGCCCACGGAGCACGCAGTGTCCAACGGCAGGTCGCAGGGCCCTTCGACCTGCGGTCGACCGCTTGCGCGGTCGAGGATCCCTCGACAGGCACGGGATGACAGTGGGGTGTGAACAGTAACGACCCGTAACGTGGTAAAGGACATCAAGGTATTGGACAAGAGACAGGCCGGGCTTGCCGCCGTGCGCGATGCCCACGCCAAGGTCAAGGACGTTGCGGAGAGAAGCGAGCCGCCTGAGCCGCAGTACCGCAACGGTAACGACTATGCCCAAAGCAAGGTTGAGCAGACTGCGAGAGACGGCACCGGAGTTGTGCGAAGGGCAGCGACAGACGGAGCCAGCAAGGCTGTAGGCAAAGTCCGCGATGTGCGCCATGTGGCAAAGGAGGCTAAACAGGGGGTGGAATCTGCCCAAAACGCCAGCGGTACTGCCCGTCAGCAAACCACTCAAGGGGCTTCCAAACAGGCTGCCCAGAAGACGGTAACCCGCACTGCTGCGACCACAAAACAAGTCACCGCTGCAACCGGCAGGCAGGCAGCGAGCAGCGCGACCGGCATCACCCGCGCCGCCAAGGGAACCATCAAGCAGGGAGATACCCGAGCCTGTGATTGCCATGAAAACGCGAAAAGGAGTTGCTCTGGACTACTCCTTCTCATCACCGGAAGCCGCAGCCTCCTGATGTATTGGCAGCTAAAGGTGAGTAGGAATCTCAGCATCCTTATAGCTTACACCGCTATGGCGCGCCGTGAGGGATTCGAGTTCCATGGGTTCGCGCATAGCGCTCGTCCAAAGGCTCATACGCCGCTTCGCGGCTTCGCCTGTCAACAGTCCACTGGACTGTTGACCCATTCGAATCCCGCAAACAGTCCACCGGACTGTTTGCCTAGTCGCAGCGTTTCTGTGACCCCATGAGGCGTTTGGCGCGCCGTGAGGGATTCGAACCCCCGACGTACTGATTCGTAGTCAGGCCCTCTATCCAGCTGAGGTAACGGCGCGCGTCAAATAACGAACCTGTGTATTCTACAGGAGCCCAAGGAGCTTCGCAAGCGCACGGTAGAAGGGCTCGCGGGTCTCCTCGGCGGTCTTGAGAGCGAAGCGCCCCAGCCAGTCGTTCAGGAAGTCGTCGGCGAAGCGCTCAGAGGTCTCCGCGTCTATCTCGACGCCCTCAGGCAGCTCGACCGATCCCGCGCAGACCAGTGCGGCATACTGCAGGAACTCCAACATGGTGGCGATGTTGTCGAGCGGCTCGTTGGTCCCTTCGGGTCGCCCGACGCCCACTGCGCGGAGATAGCGCTCCACCTCCATGGAGCGCTTGTTGACGAACAGCAGGGGCTCGACGCCCTGGTCGCCCGCCCACCAGACGCCGGCGAAGGGGGAGACCTGCGGCTCGGGCGCCCCTACGAACAGGCGGGTGTACTCCACGCGCAGCCGATGGAACAGCGCCTCGACGTCTTGCCCCTTGTAACCGGCGAGGTCCGCGACCGCCTGCTCGACGGGAGCGGTTGCAAGGCCGTTGGCAGCCCCGATCTCCTCCAGCGCCTCGGCGAACTCCCCTGACGAGACCGCCTCTCCCAGCTCTGCCGTCGGCACACGCAACCCGAGTGCCAGCAGTTCGTAGAGTGCGGCGCGGTTGAGCCATTCCTGTTGAGTTGTTGGTCGAATCACCGGCAGGTTCCCTTCTTCACGATTGCAACGAGATGCCTCGTTACTGCTCACCCCCCACTGTCATCCCGAGCCTGTCGAGGGATCCTCGGCCGCGCCAGCGGTCGACCACAGGTCGAAGGGCCCCCCGACCTGCCGTTGGGCACTGCGTGTCCAAAGATTCCTCGGCGGGGCTCGGAATGACAGTGGGGGGTGAGCAGTAACGATGCCTCCAGTGTATCACGAGTCGCCCTGCCCCGCGCCGCCCCCTTCCTGTCTGGTTTGCTATACTGGTTCCATTCGATTTGGAGGAACACTTCACGGATGGACCTGTTGTTCAATATTCTTATCACGCTCTTGCTCATTCTTATCAACGGCTACTTCTCGATGTCCGAACTGGCGCTCATCAGCGCGCGCAGGGCCGTCCTGCAGCAGCAGATCGAGGAGGGTTCCCAAGACCGGTCAAGGAAGGCGCAAAGGGCCATTGAGCTGGCGCAAGACAGCGACCGCCTCTTGGCCACCATTCAGGTCGCCATCACCTTGGTGAGCTTCGGCGCCTCTGCGGTCGCTGCCACGAGCTTCTCGGTGCCCATCGCCACGTGGCTTCAGGGCTTCGGCATCGGCTGGCTCTCTGCCATCTCGACGGGTCTTGCAGTCGTCGTCATCACCCTTGTCATCAGCTATGTGAGCCTCATCGTCGGCGAGCTCGTGCCCAAGCGCATCGCGCTTTCCAATGCCGAGCGGACGGCAATGAGCGTCGCCGGCCCTATCGGCGTCTTCGAGCGTCTTGCGAGCCCGTTGGTCACGTTGCTCTCCGCATCCACCAATGCCGTCGCGCGGCTCTTCGGCATCAAGGGCACCGAGGACCGCCAAAGCATAAGCGAGGACGAGATAAAGTACCTCGTCACCGAGCAGGACACCCTGCTTGACGAGGAAAAGCGCATGATACACGAGATATTCGACCTGGGGGACACGGTTGCGCGCGAGGTCATGACCCCGCGCGTGGACATGATCTCCATCGAGGACGATGCCTCCGTCAAGCAGACCGTCGACCGCATGAGGGGCACGGGCCTCTCGCGCGTGCCGGTGTTCCATGAGGTCCCGGACCGCATCGTGGGCGTTGCCATGGTCAAGGACCTGCTCGTGCCGCTCATCGACGACCGCGAGGACGAGCCGATAACGGACTATATGCGCTCCCCGGTCTTCGTGCCCGAGACCAAGGACATCCTGCCGCTGCTGGGCGAGCTTCAGACCTCCCATCAGCAGATTGCCATCGTCGTCGACGAGTACGGGGGCACCGCAGGCATCGTCACCGTCGAGGACATCGTGGAGGAGATCGTCGGCGACATCTCCGACGAGTACGACCCCGACAACAAGTACCAGACGCAGCTGTCCGAGAACGAATGGCTCATCGACGGACGGCTCCCGGCGGACGACGCGGTCGAGCTGGGCTTCCCGGTGGAGGAGGACGAGGACTACGAGACCATCGCCGGCTGGCTGCTCGACACGATAGACAGCGTGCCCCGGGTCGGCGACAGCTTCGATGTCGAAGGCTACGTCTTCAAGGTGCAGTCGATGCGCCGCAACCGGATCTCCCTGCTTCGCGTGACCAGGCTTCCGCAGCCCGTGCCCGACGAGGCGGCGGGCACACCCGAGAAGTGACGGCTGCCCGCAGGTTGGGCATGTGCCGCGCGGCTGTGGCAGTTACAGGTCACGCCCCCACTGTCGTGCCGGGGGGGGGGGGGGGGGGGGGGGGGGGGGGGGGGGGGGGGGGGGGGG
>JAISGJ010000161.1 GCA_031263105.1 Coriobacteriales bacterium | reverse complement strand
CGCAGGGTGCAGGGTCGTTGCAAAGGATGTGTGGCATGAAGGAAAAACTCGAGAGGCTCCGCGAAGGGCTCGGACGGCTCGGCTCCGTTGCCGTCGCGTTCAGCGGGGGGGTCGATTCGACCCTGCTGCTCCTCGTCGCCCATCAGGAACTGGGGGAGAAGGCCGTGGCGGTCACCGCCCGCTCATGCTCCTTCCCCGAACGCGAGCTCAAGGAGGCGCAAGCGTTCTGCGAGGCGCAGGGCATCGTGCACGTGGTCATCGACTCCGAGGAGCTTGCCATCGACGGCTTTGCCGACAACCCGCCGGACCGCTGCTACCTCTGCAAGGACGGGCTGTTCTCCCACATCGAGGGCGTGGCGACCGAACGGGGCCTTGCATGGATCGCCGAGGGCTCCAACCTCGACGACGAGGGCGACTACCGCCCCGGCCTCAGGGCGGTGGCGGAGCACGGCGTCCGCAGCCCCCTGCGCGAGGCGGGCCTCACGAAGGCCGAGGTTCGCGCCCTCTCAAGAAAGCTCGGCCTTGCGACCGCCGACAAACAAAGCTTCGCCTGCCTCGCGTCGCGCTTCCCCTTTGGCGAGAGGATAACCGCCGAGGGCCTTGCCCGGGTGGACAGGGCGGAGCAGACCCTGCTCGACGAGGGCCTCCACCAGGTGCGCGTGCGCTCGCACGGCGACGTCGCGCGCATCGAGTGCGACGAGGCGGGGCGGGCGCTCCTTGGCGATGCGGCGCGGCGTGCGCGCGTCCACGACGCCCTCTGCGCCTGCGGCTTCACCTTCGTCGCGCTCGACCTCGCAGGCTACCGCACCGGCTCCATGAACGCCACCCTGCCTGCGGCCGCTGCACCGGATGCAGAGGGGCCACAGGGCTGACCGGCGCTTCCCCAGGGAAGTGCCGATTGATTGCCTGTGCGCCAGATGGCGAGTCAATGTGCCTCTGGTCAAGGCGGAGGCATCGGACACTACTGGACGTAATGCCCGGTGCCTCCAACGCAGGGCAGGAGCAAATTGGCCGCCAGGTGGTGCGCAATGAATCGATCGGTGCTTCCCTGATCACTTGCTCACGGGGAAGTCGTCTCCGACGACGACGAGCACGTCCCCGGTGAAGGTGTACCTGCCCTCCGAAGAGATGAGCTTCCCGTACCCGAGGCGCTTGCGGATGTCCTCGGCGGCGGCCTTGCGCGCGTCGTCCTGGTAGATGACGAGCGTCGTGTCGTAGACGAACGAGTTCGCGTTGCCTATCTCCCCATGCCGGTAGCCCGCCAGCGCAAGCATGTCGGACACGCTGGTCGCACAGCCGTCGGTGCCGCAGCCGTTGCGCACGTCCACGACGTAGTCCCCGGTGGCCACCGTAGAGGCCTGCCCAGAGAGCCGGTCGGTCGTCGAGAGGGCCGTGCTGGGGAGATAGCCCTCGGGCACCACCCCCGCAAGGGAGTCGTCCTGGTGCTCGGGGTACTCGCCTGCGTCGAGGGAGGTGACGAGCTGGCTCCATGCGTACTCGTCGAGCGCCACGTAGGAGGGGCCCTCGTTGTCGTCCGGCGGGAGGGTCGAGGGGACGAAGTAGGTGTGGATGCCGTTCTCCTGCATCCCCTGCATGCCCTGCGCGACCTTGACGAGCGTCGCGAGGTCGAGGTTCGTGAAGGTCATGTCGGCCACGTTCGTCACCATGGTCGCAATGGTCGGCAAATCAGCCGCCAGGATCTTCCGCGCGAGCGCCTGGAGGAAGGTGCGCTGGTTGGCCTGACGCTGGTAGTCGCCGATGAAGAAGGGGTCGCGCGAGCGGCAGAAGGTGAGGGCGTGTGCGCCGTCGAGCGTCTGGAGGCCGGAGTGGATGTCGAGGCCGCCTGCGTCGATGTCGCCGATGATATCGACCGGCACATCGACCTCGACGCCGCCGAGGCCGTCGACGAGCCCGACCAGCCCGTTGAAGTCGATCTGGGCGAAGTAGGATATGTCGACGCCCGCGAGCGCCTGGACCGTCTTTATCGTAAGCGCGGGCCCTGTGCCGGGCTCCTCCGCCTCGGCGAGGGCATAGGCCGTGTTCACCCTGTCCGAGCCGTGCCCCGGTATCTCCACGTACAGGTCGCGCGGTATCGATATCATCGCGGCCTTCTTGTTCTTCTGGTCCACGTGCGCCAAAATGAGGGTGTCGGTGCGGGGGACCTCGTAGCCCTCGCGGTTGTCCGTGCCCATAAGGAGCATCCAGAAGGGGTCCTCGGGTGCCGCCGGCTCCTTGAGCGCACCCGCGTAGGCCCCGGAGCCGAAGTCCGCCTGGGTTCCCTGTTGGTCGGTTCCCAGCTTGCCGTTTATGACGAGGACATAGACCCCCACCGCAACCACGGCGGCCACGAGCAGGGAAGCAAGCGTGATGGATGCCGCCACCAGCACCTTCTTCTTGCGGGCGCGCTTCCTGCGCAGGCTGGCATAGCCGTCGGCTGAATTGACCCGCGAGAGCCTATGGGCCCTTGCATGGGATTGTGAGCGTGCCGAGACGAGGTTCACCTGGCTTGGCGACGTGTTCGGGCTGCCGCGCATACGTCGAGAAGATGCGGCCATGGGAGGGGGCCTCCTGTCAGCTTCCTCGCAAAAACAAAGGGCGGCATCGGTGGTGCTGTTCATGGTGCGTTTCTTGTGCCGTCCTGCCGAAGTCCTATTATCGCACAGCGCACCGTTCCCTGCACGCTGCCTCTCGTCCAGAGCTTACGCAGTCCAGAGTTTACGTTACTGTTCACTCCCCCTATTGTCATCCCGAGCCTGCCGAGGGATCCTCGACCGCGCAAGCGGTCGACTGCGGCCAGAAAGCGCTTCGGCCCGCGCTCGGCTGCTTCGCGTTCCGTGGGCCTGTCGGCCCGTCCTCGCTGAAAACAGCCCACTGGGCTGTTTTCCGGGCGCTCGGACCCAAAGATTCCTCGCGAGGCTCGGGATGACAGTGGGGGTGTGAACAGTAACGAGTTTACGCCCGGTAAATTGTTTTAGAGGCCCCTCTGCCAACAAGAATAATTTCTTCAATGCCTGTAGCACCTGCATCCTCAATCACAATGTCAAATGAGCCATCCCGATTAAAGGGGGTGACGGGCGCTGACTTGATATGTAAAAGCACCACATTCCCGTTCTGCTCTACGCTATAGGCGTTATAGGCCATTCCGCTCGATAACATATCGCCGATGACCCTGACATTTCCATCGTTTTCCGCAACAACCTCGTGTATATAAATATCATTGGGATGAGCTTCGCTCACACCGAAAAGACCTGTCAGCAATCCCAAAATGATCACAATGCCGAGTATCAGCGACATTACAAAATTATGGCTCTTCGCCACTTTGCTGAACCTCCAGAATGGGGTCTATCTCCCGATACGCTTAGGCTAGCACATGATTTCTATTTGTCAAACTCTATGCTCTTTGAGGTACTTCATGTTGAGTTTCAAAGTTACTGAGTCCACACCCCCACTGTCATCCCGAGCCTGCCGAGGGATCCTCGGCTGCGAAGTAGCCGAGCGCAGGCAGAGGCGCCTCCCGACCTACCGTTGGTCGCTCCGCGACCAAAGATCCCTCGGCAGGCTCGGGATGACAGTGGGGCTCGGGATGACAGTGGGGGTGTGAACACAGTAGCGCTGAGTTCAAAACCATCCTTGCGACGGGTCGCACCCGCACCACCGTCGCATTCCGCCGACATGGCAGCGGTCGTGCCCGGCGCATGGGGCTTTATCGACAACACCTCGGTGGGAGCGCCGACCTTAGACGTGGCGCTTGGTGACTTTCTCCGCCGGTACCCGCTCGATGCGGGCACCGCAGGAGGCGAGCTTGCGTTCGAAGTGCTCGTAGCCTCGGTCGATGTGCTCGATGCCCGCGACGACGGTCTGCCCGTCGGCGACGAGGCCTGCGAGCACCAGGGCCGCACCGCCGCGCAGGTCGGGCGAGCGCACGGGCGCACCCGAGAGCTGGCGCACGCCGTCGATGAAGGCGAAGTGCCCCTCTATGCGTATGTCGGCGCCCATGCGGGCTATCTCGTCGGCGAACATGAAGCGGTTCTCGAAGACGTTCTCGGTGATGACGCTGCGACCGTCCGCAAGCGCGTCGAGGACCATGAACTGCGCCTGGAGGTCGGTGGGGAACCCGGGATGCGGCAGCGTCTGTATGTCGGTCGGCCTGAGCGCCCCGTCGTGGCTCACGGTGATGCGGTCCGCCGCGACCGTAAGCTCCGCCCCCATCGCCTTGAGCTTCGAGAGCGCCATCTCGAGCTGTGCGGGCCTGACCCCTTCGACGGTGAGGGGGCCGCCCCCGAGCACGCCTGCGACCAGGAAGGTGCCCGCCTCGATGCGGTCGCCTATGGTCCGATGCTCCGCGACCGGAAGCAGCTCGTCTACGCCCTCTATCTCGATGGTGGGCGTGCCCGCCCCCGTGATGCGCGCGCCCATCTGGACGAGGTAGCCCGCAAGGTCCACGATCTCCGGCTCGCGGGCGGCGTTGTCGATGGTGGTGATGCCGCAGGCGCGCACAGCAGCCATCATGAGGTTCTCAGTCGCCCCCACGCTCGGGAAGTCGAGGATGACGGGAGCGCCCTTGAGCCCCTGGGGGATGGAGGCGTCGATGAAGCCATGGGATATGTCGAAGGCCACCCCGAGCGCCTCGAGGCCGAGGATGTGCATGTCGAGCTTGCGCGAGCCTATCTGACAGCCCCCCGGCATGGCGACGTGCGCCCTGCCGAAGCGGCCGACAAGGGGGCCGAGGACCGCGATGGAGGCACGCATCCGGGCCACGAGCTCCCACGGTGCCTCGACCGAGTCGACGGGGGCCGTGTCGATGGTGACCTCATGGTTCCCGAACGCGACCTTCGCGCCGAGATTCTCGAGCACCTCGCCCATGAGGGTGACGTCCGAGATGATGGGGACGTTCCGTATCGTCGTGACGCCGGGTGCCAGAAGGGACGCCGCCATGAGCTTGAGCACCGAGTTCTTGGCACCCGCGACGCTGACCGTGCCCGCAAGCGGGGCACCGCCGTTGACGACGATCAGGCCTTCAGGCACCGTCAGTGCGCTTTCGCAAGCAGGGCCTGGAGCAGGGTGTACCAGGAGAGCTCGTCGCGGTAAAAGGCCGCACGGGAATCGTCGGCGGCAAAGGCGGCGAGCTCCTTCTCGCTTGCCTCCTTCGCGACGCGGACCTCCTCGGCGTCCAAGGTGTCGACCCCGACCGCTCGGCTCGCCAAGACCACGACCTTGTTGCCGTCCGACTCGACGTAGCCGCCCGCCACCGCGAAGCGCAGGGCCGCATCCCCCTCCTCGCGCTTGATGCGGATCTCCCCGCCCCGGAGCGTGCTCATGATGGGCGAGCGCTTCGCGAGGATGCCTATCTCGCCCTCGGTCGCGGGGACGGAGACGAAGCTCACCTCCTCCGAGAACAGGAGGCTCGCCGGCGTCACGATGTCGCAGAGGAAGGAGGCCATGCTATGCGCCCTTCAGCTTCTCAGCGGCCTCGTAGACCTCCTCGATGGCGCCCTTGTAGCGGAACGCCTGCTCCGGGATGTCGTCGCATTTCCCGTCGATGATGGCGGCGAAGCTGCGGACCGTGTCCTCGAGCTTGACGTACTTGCCGGGGTTGCCCGTGAACACCTCGGCCACGTGGAAGGGCTGGCCGAGGAACTGCTGTATCTTGCGTGCACGGTTGACGACGAGCTTCTGGTCCTCTGACAGCTCGTCCATGCCGAGGATGGCGATGATGTCCTGGAGGTCGGAGTAGGTCTGGAGTATCTCCTGGACCGTGACGGCCACGCGGTAGTGCTCCTCGCCCAGCACCTCGGCGGAAAGCGCGCGCGAGGTCGAGGCAAGCGGGTCGACGGCGGGGTAGATGCCGAGCTCGGCGATGGAGCGCGAGAGCACGGTCGTCGCATCGAGGTGGGTGAAGGCCGTGGCGGGGGCGGGGTCGGTCATGTCGTCGGCGGGCACGTAGATGGCCTGGACCGAGGTGATGGAGCCGGCCTTCGTGGAGGTGATGCGCTCCTGCAGGTCGCCCATCTCCGTGGAGAGCGTCGGCTGGTAGCCCACGGCCGAGGGCATGCGTCCGAGCAGCGCCGAGACCTCGGAGCCCGCCTGGGTGAAGCGGAAGATGTTGTCGATGAACAGCAGCACGTCCTGGCCCTGGTCGCGGAAGTACTCCGCAGAGGTGAGGCCCGCGAGGCCGACGCGCAGGCGCGCTCCGGGGGGCTCGTTCATCTGGCCGTAGACGAGGCAGGTCTTGTTGATGACGCCCGACTCGCTCATCTCCTGGTACAGGGCGGTCCCCTCGCGCGTGCGCTCGCCCACGCCGGTGAACACCGAGGTGCCGCCGTGCGCCTGGGCGAGGTTGTTGATGAGCTCCATGATGATGACGGTCTTGCCGACGCCGGCACCGCCGAACAGGCCGGTCTTGCCGCCCTTGATGTAGGGCTCGAGCAGGTCGACGACCTTGATGCCGGTCTCGAATATCTCGGTCGAGGTGGTCAGGTCCTCGAAGGCGGGCGCCGGACGGTGGATGGGGTAGAACTCCTTGATCGCAGGCATCTCGCCGTCATCGACCAGCTCGCCCGTGACGTTCCAGATGCGGCCGAGGGTCTCCTCGCCGACAGGCATCATGATGGGGCTGCCCGTGTCGACGGCCTCGATGCCGCGTTGCAGGCCGTCGGTCGACGACATGGCGACCGTGCGGACGATGTTGCCGGGCAGGTGCGTCTCGACCTCGAGGGTGACCTTCGCGGTGCCGATGGGGGTCTCGGCCTCGACGGTGAGCGCATTGTAGATGGGAGGAATCGCCTCCTCGGGGAACTCGACATCGACAACAGGGCCAACAACGCGCACGATCTGTCCTACGTTCATGGGCTTTTCCTTCGTCTCGGTATTCATCAGTCCTCCAATGCGGCTGCGCCGCCGACTATCTCGGTTATCTCCGTCGTGATGGCGCCCTGGCGCGCACGGTTGAATACCTTGGTGAGGGTGGCGACCATCTCGGTCGCGTTGTCGGTCGCCGCCTTCATCGCCTTGCGGCGGGCGCCCTGCTCCCCTGCCGCCGAGTCGAGCAGCGCATGGAAGATGCGCGTCTCCACATAGGCGGGCAGAAGCTCGTTGAGCACGGCCTCGGTGGACGGCTCGTAGTCGAAGTCGCCTTTGGCCTCGTCGGCGGAGGAGACCTCCTGGGCCGTGCGCCGTGCGCTCGCAAGCCTCTCGGCCGTGCCGGCCGCTGCGGCCTTGGCGCTCTCGTCGAGATGGACGGCATCGGCCTCCCCTTCGCCCACCTCGTGGAAGGCGACGGTCTCGATGGGGAGCACCTGCTCGGTCGTCAGCACCTGGTCGGCGACGTTTCGTGCGTGGTTGTAGAAGACCACGACCTGGTCGAGCCTGCCCGTGACGTATCCGTCGATGACGAAACTGGCGATCTCGCGCGCCTGGGCATCGCTGGGGTCGGCGCTCTGGTCCCTGAACGACAGGACGACGGGCAGCTTGCGATAGCTGCAGTAGCCGAGCGCCTTCTTCCCGCAGGTGATGATGTCGCACTCGATGCCCTCGGCCTTCATGCGGCCGATGAAGCGGTCGGCGGCGCGCAGCACGTTGCTGTTGAAGCCGCCGGCGAGGCCACGGTCGGAGACGACGATGACGACCGCCACCCTCTGTGAGTCGTTGCCCTTTGCGAGCAGGGGGTTCTCGTAGCCGCTCGAATGGCGGGCGACGTTCTGCAGCACCTCGACCATCGCCACCGCATAGGGGGTCGCCGCGACGATGCGGTCGGTCGCGCGCCGTATCTTGGCGGTCGCGACCATCTCCATCGTGCGCGTTATCTGCTTGGTCGACTGGACCGAGGTGATGCGCTTCTGTATGTCACGCAAGGCAGGCATCGAAGGGGACCTACCCTTCGACCGCGAACTGGCCCTTGAAGGCCGCGACGGCCTCCTTGAGCTTCTCGACGGTGTCCTCGCCCAGCTTCTTCTCGGCAAGGATGGCCTCGCCTATCTCGGGACGGGTGGAGCGCAGGAACTGGAGCAGCTCCTCGCGGAAGCGCGTGACGTCGGAGACGGGCAGGTCGTCCAGGAAGCCCTCGTTGCCGGAGAAGACGGCCATGGCCTGCTCTTCGACGGGCATGGGGACGTAGCGCCCCTGCTTGAGGAGCTCGGTCATGCGGGCGCCTCGGGCGAGCTGGTCCTGCGTGGCCTTGTCGAGGTCGCTGCCGAACTGCGCGAAGGCCTGGAGCTCGCGGTACGCGGCCAGATCGAGCCTGAGCGAGCCGGCGACCTGCTTCATGGCCTTGATCTGGGCGTCGCTGCCCACGCGGGACACGGAGATGCCCACGTTGACGGCGGGCCGCTGGCCCTGGAAGAACAGGTCGGACTGCAGGAATATCTGTCCGTCGGTGATGGATATGACGTTGGTGGGGATATAGGCGGAGACGTCGCCGGCCTGCGTCTCGATGATCGGCAGGGCTGTGAGCGAGCCGGCCCCGTTCGCGTCCGAGAGCTTGACCGCACGCTCGAGCAGGCGGGAATGCAGGTAGAACACGTCGCCGGGATAGGCCTCGCGCCCGGGGGGACGACGCAGGGTCAGCGACATCTGACGGTAGGCGACCGCCTGTTTGGACAGGTCGTCGTAGATGCAGAGCACATGGCGGCCGGGGTTCTCGGCCGAGGCGGGCTTCCCGTCCGCGCCGTTGTACATGAAGTACTCGCCCATGGCGACGCCCGCCATCGGCGCGATGTACTGCAGCGGCGCCGAATCGGAGGCGGTCGCCGAGACGACGATGGTGTAGCCCATCGCGTCGAAACGTTCGAGGGTCTCCACGACGGTGGCCACCGTGGACGCCTTCTGGCCGATGGCCACGTAGATGCAGATGAGGTCCTTGCCCCGCTGGTTGATTATCGTGTCGACCGCGATGGCGGTCTTGCCCGTCTGGCGGTCGCCGATGATGAGCTCGCGCTGGCCTCGGCCGACGGGGATCATCGAGTCGATGGCGAGGATGCCGGTCTGCACCGGCTCGTTGACGCCCTGGCGCTCGACGACGCCGGGGGCGCGGAACTCGACGGGGCGGTAGCCCTCGGCCTTTATGGGGCCCTTGCCGTCTATCGGCTCGCCGAGCGGGTCGACGACGCGGCCGAGGAACTCCTTGCCGGAGGGCACCTCGACGATGCGGCCCGTCGTGCGAACCTGGTCGTTCTCCTTGATGGAGGTCACGTCGCCCAGGAGCACGGCCCCTACCTCGTCCTCCTCAAGGTTCTGGGCGAGGCCGAACACCGTCTTGCCATCCTGGCCAAGGAACTCGAGCAGCTCGCCCGACATGGCGCCCTTGAGGCCGTCGATGCGGGCGATGCCGTCTCCTATCTGGATGACGGCCCCCACTTCGCGCGACTCGACACTGGTCTTGAGGGCATCCAGCTGCCTGCGCAAGACGGCGTCGATAGAGCTAGCGGTTATCTCCGCCATGTACCTTTCACCTCCGCTTACCGTAGTGTGCGAGGGGCACGGACGCGCCCCTCCTCATGAACCCGAAAGCACGGCACGGGCGTTCTCGAGCTGCGAGACCACGCTCGCGTCGATGCGCCTGCCGTGCGTGCTCAACACGATGCCGCCCACGAGCGACCGGTCGATGTGCTCGCGCAGGAGCACGTCCATGCCGAACTGGGAGGAGTACTTCTCCCTGATACGGCCCCTCAGCCCCTCGTCCAGCCCCACCACGGTCGTCACGTCGAGGATGACCGCGCCGAGATGCTGCTCGGCGAGGCCGGTATAGGCCTCGTTGACGCGCGACAGCAGGGATATGTCGTCGCGCTCGACCATGACGGCGAGCACCTCCACGAGGGCCGCGTCCACGCCCGCGAACACCTCCCGCGCGATGGCCGCGCGCGAGGGGGCGGGTATCGTGCGGTCGCAGAGGGCGTTGCGCAGGTCCACGTTGCCCCTGACGGCGGCGAGCACCTGCTCCAGCTGGCCGGAGACCTCGAAGGCCGTGTTGCGGCCTGCGGCTGCCTCAAGCAGCACCTCGGCGTAGACGGCCGATGCCTTGCGTGCGAAGGTGCGGTCAGTTGGCATTGAGGCTCCCCGCTTCCGCCAGATAGCGCTCGACGAGCCTGCGGTGGTCCGCATCGCTCAAGTCCTGGCCTATCAGGCGGCCCGCAACGGAGACCGAGAGGTCGGCCACGCTGCTTTGGAGCTGTGCGATGGCAGCCTTCTTCTCCGTCTCGATGGCGGCGGAGGCCTTCTCGACGAGCAGGCGCGCGTCCTCCTGGGCCTGCGTCATCATCTCCGTGCGCACCGCATCGCCGGTCGCCTTCGCGTCGGCGATGATCTGGGCGGCCTGCTTCTTCGATTCCTCGAGCTGAAGCCTGTTCTGCTCAAGGAGCCGCTCGCTTTCGACCTTGGCCGTCTCGGCGCGCTCAAGGGACTCCTTGATGGTCGCCGTGCGCTTGTCGATCATCCCTATGAAGGCAGGCCATCCGAACTTCGCCAGGACGACCCACAGGATGACGAAGGCGATGAGCATGGGTATCCACTCGCCCAGCTTGGGAAGGAGCAGCCCAAAGCCCGAAGCGGCCTCCTCCGCCTCCTCCGCGCCCTCTGAGGCAAAGGCCAAGGCGGGCAACAGGAGCAGCATGCCCAGCGCCACGAGGCCTGAAGCCGTCAGTTTCTTCATGTTGACCCTCACTATCCTGCTCGATGGGCTGCCGGTATGCGACCAGCGGCTCACATCGCCATGAATGCGAGGACGAGACCGAGCAGGCCAAGCGCCTCCGACATAGCGGCGGACATGATGAAGATGGTGAAGATGCGGCTGTACATCTCGGGCTGACGGGCGACAGCGCCCGTGGCGCCCAGGCCGGCCAAGCCCACGCCGATACCGCCGCCGATGGCCGCCAAGCCGAAGCCTATAACGCCCAGACCGATGCCGCCAAAAGTTCCGAAGTCCACAATGCCTCCTTTGTCGAGGGGAGCCTGAGCTCTCCACATTTCCTGTCCTCGTGCGCAAGGCCGTGCGCGGCGCCTCACGACAGGACACGTACTGCAAGCAAGCGGAAAGGCTCCGCTTATCTCCGAACCGATGCAGACAGCACCGTTGCCGCCGCCTGCGGACGCTCGGGGCCCCTCGGCCCCGGACGCCTGGGTCTCCCTAGTGCTCCGAGGTCGCCAAAAAGACGTAGACGCTCGAGAGCAGGGTGAACACGTAGGCCTGCACACAGGCCACGAAGGCTTCAAGGGCATACAGCACCGTGAGCAGGGCAAGCCACAGCACGCTCCCCAGCAGCGTGGGCACCGCCGAGAGCGAGAGGCTGGATATGAACGAGACGAAGAAGAGGTTGCACAGGATGGCCAGCACGCCGAGCAGCAGGTGGCCGGCGAACATGTTGGCAAAGAGCCGGACGGAGAGCGTGAGCAGGCGCAGGATGTTAGAGATGAACTCCAGCAGCCAGATGAACGCCGCGAGCGGGGGCGCAAGGCCCTTTGGGGCGAAGCTCTTGAGGTAGTGCAGGCCACCCTGCTTCTTGATGCCGTGGTAGGTGAAGTAGACGAACGCGATGGCCGCCAGCGTCACCGTCGTGCCCATGGTGCCGGTGGCCGCCTTCGCCCCCGGGATCAGGCCGACGATGTTCGATACGAGGATGAAGATGAAGAGGGTGAGCAGGAAGGGGATGTGCTCCTTTGCGGAGTTGCCGAGCACGCCGTAGCCGACGTCGCGCTGCCCGAAGTCGACGAAGAACTCGATGACGCCGACGAAGCGGTTCTTGGGGACGAGGGCAAGCTGCGACCGCGCCGCGAAGACGAGGGCGAGGACCAGCAGGGCGATGAGGACGATATACAACGTGTACGCTGTCACGGGACCGAACATCTCGGTGCTGACCAACGAGCTCTTCAGATAGGCGACCTCGGCCTTCAGGTGCTCAAACGGATTCACACGCTACCCTTTCCTCGATAGGGCCTGCGCCGGCCTTGCGCCGGCCTTTGCCCTGCCCACTCAACGCTTGACGAGCCTTATGGCATACACGCCCGTGCCCACCAGGAACACCACGACGCACGGCACGACGAACACCAGCAGGTACCCGGGCGCCACCAGCCGACAGAGGGCCGATGCCGCTATCATCAGGACGAACGAGAGGAGCGGCACGAGAAGCACCGGCCCTGCCACCATCCGGCCCTTCTCGACGAAGCCCTTGCGGATGCGCCCCCCCAACAGAAGGAAGGGAGCGAAGCCGAGAAGCCCGGCAAGACAGCCCGCCGCTCCCGCCAGAAGCTCCAAACCACACATCCTCCCGGTCGACCTTTGTTCCAAACGTGAGCATGATACCAGAACAAGACGACTTGACCGACGAAAAATCCCCCAACACCGCAAATGCCGGGGGTAAGTGGGGTACTGTCAACTCCCTCCTGTCATTCCGAGTGCAGGGGCGAAGCCCCGGAACCGAGGAATCCTCGACTGCGAAGCAGCCGACCGCAGGCCGAGACGCCCTTTGGTCGCAGTTGGACACCACGCGTTCAAGGATTCCTCGGCTGCGGCGCTGCCGCCGGCCGCGCCGCCGCGCGGAATGGCAGTGGGATTCCGATGGAGATCGGTAGAGCACACCTCTGAACACCAGTCACGG
>JAISGJ010000007.1 GCA_031263105.1 Coriobacteriales bacterium | reverse complement strand
CGCGGGGGCCGCGGCGGGGCCGCCCGGGCGGGCGGGGGGGCGGGCGCGGGCGGCGCCGCCGGCGCCGCGCCCCCGCCGGGCCGCCCCGGCCCCCCCGACACGTGTAACCAGTCCTCACTGCGCATCCGCTTGCTGCTGCGTCGGCGAGGTCGCGAAGCGCGAGTCGTAGGCGGACCGTGCGAGCTGGGCGATGGCGGACCGTGCGCCGCTCGAGCTGAAGGGCTCAAAGGTCAGGGCGACTATCGCGTAGTCCGAGCCCTCGTCCGCAGCAAAGACGATGCCTATGTCGTTCTCGACGTCGTCCAGCTCCCCTGTCTTGTTGGCGACGCTGACGTCGGCGGGCAGGCTCAGGGGGATCTTCGTCCTGACGTTCTGGCCCTTCATGATCGCCAGCATCTCAGAGTAGGGGTAGGTCTCCCGATTCGCATAGAGCTTCTCGAGTATCCTCATGCAGTCGTCGAGCGAGGTGAGGTTCTCCAAGCCGGCGCTCCTGGCGACGTTGTCGAGCATATGCCGCTGCAGGACCGTGTCGGAGTAGCCGCTCTCTGCCAGGAAGGCGTTGATCTCATCCATGCCGAAGGCATCGATGAGGGCATTGGTCGCCTCATTGTTGCTGTCCTGGATCATCGTCTCGACGAGTGCGCTCAGAGTGCTCGCCCCGATCACAGAGTCCGGTGCGAATGCCCCCGTGCCCATCAGATGGAAGGCGTACTCCATGATGAAGACCTTTATCACGCTTGCAGACGGCGTCCTTGACGAGTTGCCGCTGGTGTAGAGCGTGTCCTCGTCGAAATAGAGGATGCTGTAATAGGTCTGGTTCGCGCAGGCAGTGAAGTCGCTCTCGGCAAAGGGGTCGTCCCCTGCGTCCCTCGCGCTACCTGCGCCCCCTGCGCCCCCGGCATCGCCCTGCGACGCATCGTCAGCATCGCCGAGCCCGGTGTTCTCGGTCAGAACCTCGTTCTGGTCGGTCGGCGCATACGCGGTTGGCTCCCTGTCGAGCACCGTCTGGACATCGAAGGCATCGGGCGCGTCGAGCAGGGGCTTGCGGTCGCATTGCGCCAGCAGCACCCAGCAGACGAGGGCCCCCACCACTGCCGCAAGCCCCAAGACCGCCACAACAGGAACCCTGCGCCTCTGTGCTGGCATCACCGGCATTTTGCCCTCGTTATTTGGCATAGGACTCCACCTGACTGTTGATAAGGGAGAGAAGCGTGCTGATGAGCGGCGCCGCCGCCGCCTTGGCCGCCTCGGAGGAGCCGCCCATCCCCGTGGTCAGCACGGCGACCGCATAGGTCGCATCGGGCGTTGAGACGACGGCGAAGACATTGACGGCGGTCTTTATGCCGATGCCGCTGTGGGCGTTGACGGAGACCCCGGACGGCGGCTGCACCCCTATGGCGGTCAGGTCGGCCTGCATGGCCGTGTAGCCGCCGTCCCTATAGACCGCTTGCAACGACTTGACGGCATCCGCCGCAGTGGTCAGGTTCTCCTCGCTGCTGCCCGTGTCCCCGAACAGGCGGTTGTACGAGGTGCCGTTGAGGCCCGCGTCAGCGATGCGCCTGTTGAGCTCGGAGAACCCGCCGATCATGCCTATGAGGTTGTTGGCATCGTTGTTGCTCATGGTACGCAGCACGTTGGGGATCTCGCTGGAGGTGCCGATACCGGAGGCAGCGGCGACGTTCACGATGGGCAGGTAGAAGCCGCTCGCCTCGAACCTCGACTGTGCGTTGCCGCTGAGAAAGGTCTGGTCATACTCGAGGTCGATTATTCCCACGGCGACATGGTCGCTGCTCGTCACGGCGGAGATCGCCGCATCGATGGCGCCCATGTCGATGACGAAGCCTTCGGGGGGCTCCTCTTCAGGAGGTTCTTCGGGGGCCGGCTCGGGTTCCTCGGGTTCCTCGACCTCCCCGACTGTCGGGTCGGCGACCTGCTCCGTCACGACCCCTCCGCCCACCACCATGCCCCCGCCGCCGCCGCCGGAGGTGGCGAGGAGGAACACCGCGCCGAGCACCGCGACGCCCACAAGGGCGGCCAGCGCGTAGGGCAGCCACCTCCTGTTCCCGGAGGAGGCTGCCTGCGCGAGGGGGGAGGCCTGCGCGGCGGCACCCGGCGCGGGCGCGGGCGCGCCGTGCAACATGGCCTTGAAGGACGCGGCGCTCTGCGGTCGGTCGGCGGGATTCTTGTTGAGCGCCGCGAGCACGGCGGGCCGCACGTCGGCGGGCAGCCCCTCGGTCGCGTAGGCGGGGAGCGCGGGCGGCGGCTCGTGCACGATGCGGTACAGCAGCGTGGTGGAGTCGGTGCCCTCATCGGCCCCGAAGGGGTTCCTTCCCGTCAGCATCTCGTAGGCTATCGTGCCGACGGAGAACAGATCCGTCCTGTTGTCGACGGCAGCGCCCATCGCCTGCTCGGGAGCCATGTAGCCGGGGGTGCCGAGGACGGTCCCGACCTGCGTCCTCTTCGTGAGCGACGAGTCCTCCACGTGCGCTATGCCGAAGTCGCCGAGCTTCACGCGCCCGTCTCTTGTCACGAACACGTTGTCGGGCTTGATGTCGCGGTGCACCACGCCCTGCGAGTGCGCGTAGCCCGCCGCGTCGAGCAGCTGGTCGAGCGCGTCGAGCGCGGCCCTCGGCGCGAGAGGCCCCGCCTCCAGCAGGTCCCCGAGCGTCACCCCGTCCACGAGCTCCATCACGATGGCGGGGCGCCCGTCGTAGACGTCCGCCGCGAATATGGTGACGATTCCGGGGTGGTTGAGCCGCGCCGCCGCCATCCCCTCCCTCACGAAGCGCTCGCCCATCTCGGCGAGCACGTCCCCGGAGAGCCTCTCGTCGAACAGCGGCTCCTTGATGGCCACCTCGCGCCCCAGCTTCGGGTCCCACGCCCTCCACACGCGCGCCATGGCCCCGCGCCCCAGCTCCCCCCTCAGCTCGTAGGGGCCGAGACAGGCGGCGCTGCCGTTGCCGTTGCCGCCGTCAGTATGTCCGTTCTTGTCAAGCATGGCCCTGCCCTTCCGTCATCGAGTTGCCCGCACCCATGCCAAATACTTGCCCGTGCCTCGTCGCCCGCCGCCTGCGACGGCGGGCGGGATTAAAAGATTCAGGATTGCAGATTCAGCCATAAGGCTGGGCGCACGCCGCCGCCGCAGTAGACGCTGTAGCCGTCAACGCGGACGCCGCCGACGACGATGACGACCGCGGCGCGGTGGCCGTCGGCGCCGGGCGAGCGGAGCCACCACGGGAGCGCCCTGTCCTCGCCGAGATGCTCCGCAACACGGTCATCGCTGCCCGAGAAGTAGCGCTCGGCCTCGTCGATGGAGAGCAGGAACACCCTGTCCTCGGTGTCCGGGCCGCCCTCGGTGCCGAACTCGGGGTTGTCGGGGTTCGAAATCTGCGAGAGGGCGATGGCCCCCTGCTGCTCCCCGGTGAAGGCGGTGTCCAGGAACTCGCCGTTCAGCCATGCGCGGATGTCGCTCTCCGCCCAGGTGACCGAGGAGCGACTGCCGTGGTACCCGCGCCTCTCCAGCACGTCCTCCGAGACGACCAGCGCCCTGCCGCCCTCCACGGCGAGCACGCGCCACTCGATGGGCCCGCCGCGCCAGGCGCCGAACTCCACGCGGTCGCCCACGCCGTCGACCCGGGGCACGGCGGCTGCGACGGCGGCGCCCGCGCCCCCCTCGCCTCCCGACGGGCCGTCGGCCGCCACGGCCCCTCCGCCCGCTGCCGCGCCCCCGCCGCCGCCGCCGGAGGTGGCGAGGACGAACACCGCGCCGAGGACCGCGATGCCCACGGCGGCGGCGATGGCGTAGGGCAGCCACCTCCTGCTGCCGGAGGATGCGGCCTTCGCAAGGGGAGATGCCTGCGCGGCACCCGGCGCGGGCGCGGGCGCGCCGTGCAGCATCGCCTTGAGGGACGCGGCATCCTGCGGGCGGCCCGCCGGGTCCTTGGCGAGCGCGGCGAGGACCGCCGGGCGCACGTCGGCGGGCAGGCCCTCGGCCGCGGATGAGGGCAGCGGGGGCGGCGCCTCGTGCACGATGCGGTACAGCAGCGCCGTGGGGTCGGTGCCCCCGCCGGCCCCGAAGGGGTTCCTGCCCGCGAGCATCTCGTAGGCCATCACGCCTATCGCGAACAGGTCGGCCCTGCTGTCGACGGGCGCACCCGTGGCCTGCTCGGGGGCCATGTAGCCGGGGGTGCCGAGCACGGTGCCCACCTGGGTCCTCCTGGTGAGGGAGGAGTCCGCGACGTGCGCTATGCCGAAGTCGCCGAGCTTCACGCGCCCGTCTCTTGTCACGAACACGTTGTCGGGCTTGATGTCGCGGTGCACGACGCCCTGCGAGTGGGCGTAGCCCACCGCGTCGAGCAGCTGGTCGAGCGCGTCGAGCGCGGCCCTGGGCGCGAGGGGGCCGGCCTCCAGCAGGTCCCCGAGCGTCACCCCGTCCACGAGCTCCATCACGATGGCGGGGCGGCCGTCGTAGACGTCGGCGGCGAATATGGTGACGATGCCGGGGTGGTTCAGCCGCGCCGCCGCCATGCCCTCCCTCACGAAGCGCTCGCCCATCTCCCGCAGCACGTCCTCGGAGAGACGCTCGTCGAACAGGGGCTCCTTCACGGCCACCTCGCGCCCGAGCTTCGGGTCCCACGCCCTCCACACGCGCGCCATGGCCCCGCGCCCCAGCTCCCCCCTCAGCTCGTAGGGGCCGAGGCGGGCGGGGGCGGCGCTCCTGCCGCTTCCGTACCAGCCGCCGCTGCCAACGCCGCCGTCCCTGCCGTCCATATGTCCGCTTCCGTCTGTCATAGTGTTACTGACACCCCCACTGTCATTCCGAGCTGAGGCGCTGCCGGAGGCCGCGCCGGAGCCGAGGAATCCTTGGACACGCAGTGTCCAACCACAGGCCGAGAAACGCCTCTGGCCGCAGTCGACCGCTTGCGCGGTCGAAGATCCCTCGGCAGGCTCGGGATGACAGTGGGTGGCTGGGTCGGGGTGACAGTGGGCGGCTGGGCCGGGGTGACAGTGGGTGGCTGGGTCGGGGTGCCAGTGGGCGGCTGGGTCGGGGCGGCAGCGGGCGGCTGGGCCGGGGTGACAGCGGGCGGCTGGGCCGGGGTGTCAGCGGGCGGCTGGGCCGGGGGGACAGCGGGCGGCTGGGCCGGGGTGGCCGCGGGCGGCGGGGCCGGGGAGGCAGTGGGCGGCTGGGTCGGGGCGGCAGCGGGCCGCGGGGCCGGGGCGGCAGCGGGCGGCGGGGCCGGGGCGGC
>JAISGJ010000151.1 GCA_031263105.1 Coriobacteriales bacterium | reverse complement strand
GTACCGTCCCCACTGTCACACTGCGCGGGCTGTGACAGAACAGCACCGTCCCCACTGTCACAACTGTCACACCAAACAGCACCGTCCCCACTGTCACACCAAACAGCACCGTCCCCACCGTCACAATCCCCACTGTCACGCCCACCGTCGTACGGCAGGTTCTTCAGCGAGGCGACCTGTCCGGTCAGGCGCACGTCGGCGGCCTCGCGCACGCAGCAGGTCATGAACACGACGAGGTCGGCCTCCTCGGCCGTGGCGCACTCGGACGCGCCCAGGGCGTCCAGCATGCCGGCGACGCGCTCGGAGTCGTGCCGGTTCATCTGGCAGCCGAAGGTACGCAGATGGTAGCGCAGGCCCTGCAGGGCCTGGATGCCCTGATCGCCGTGCGGACACTGCTCGGGCGGCAGGCCCTGTGCGTCCTGCGATGCCTGGGCGCCTTCGGGCAAGGGGGCCTCAGATGAGGATCGGGGCGCTACCTGCCCCGCAGTCGCCCCGTCCTTCTCCACATGCTCTTGAATCACGACTCGAAGAGGTTCGCGCCATACGCCGCCCAGTCGTGCTTCGCGTCCTCGCCCAGTTCCGCCTTCTTCGTCCCCCTCAGATAGCGCGGCTCGACCGAGAAACGGATGGCGGTGCGGTTCTCCCCGTTGATGCTGATGTCGGCGAACGCGGGGGCACAGACGATCTCGATGCCCACGGGGGAGAGGAAGCCGCGCGCGATGGCGATGGCCTTCACGGCCTGGTTGACGGCGCCGGCCCCGACGCTCTGTATCTCGACGGGAGCGCCGTCCTTGATCATGCCGGCGATGGCACCGGCAACCGAGGAGGGCGATGATTTGGAAGAGACCTTGAGGAATTCCATGGGCGTGTCTGCCTGTTCTGCTCCGTCGATGCTCCGTTAAATGCTTCGTTGATGCTCCGTTGGACGGCCCGCCTTGCGCCATTGGTCTCGCTGCGCACGTTGGGCCCTGTCTGTGTTTTGTGCCGTGCTTCCGACCAAGGGCCTCCCTCTGCGAGGCCCCGTCATGCCGCCGCACCGCCGATAAAGCCGGGCGCCCAGTATCTCATACCCTCATCGGAAATAGCAAGGGAACGGCACGATTTAGCAGGCACTACGCAGGCAATGTGCAGGCCATTTGTGGGTCGTCCGCGAGGCAACCACTAGATAGTGTGGAGAAGGTCGATGCGATGCCCGAAGGCGGGCAGCGTGCTGGGAGGACGGCGCAGGGCAGCCCCGCCTTCGGATGCGTCACTCCCCTATCCCATGGACGAAGATGCCGCTGCGGGGCTTCGGTTCGAACCAGGTCGATTTGGGAGGCATGAGGCGTCCGGCGTCGGCCACGGCGAACAGGTCGTCGAGCGAGCAGGGGAACAGCGCAAAGGCAACGGCCGGCCCCTCCGCCCGCCGCTCGTCGACGCGGCGGGCGAGCTCCTCAAGGCCCCGCGCGCCGCCGACGTAGGCGATCCGCTTGCTTGCCCGTGGGTCGTCGATCCCTAAGACGGGTGCAAGCAGCCTGTCGTGCAGGAGCGAGACGTCAAGCCCGTCGACCGGGTCGGCGGGGCGCAGGCCGTCACGGACGCTCAGGCGGTACCACTGCCCGTCGAGGTACATGCCGAAGCGGCCCTTCTGCTCGGGGCGGTACGGGGCAGCACCCTGCGGCTCGACGTCGAAGTCTGCGGCGATGCGCGCAAGCAGGCCGTCGCGCGTGAGCCCGTTCGTGTCGAAGACGACGCGGTTGTAGTCGAGGACGGAAAGCTGGTCGGAGGGGAAGGCGGCAACCAGGAAGTGCTGCGGCGTGGCGGAGGGGAGCGCAGCGTGACAGCGGGGACGGTACCGTTCTGTCACAAAACGTACCGTCCCCACTGTCACACGCGCCCGCCTCGGCCACCGCTGCGGCGGCGGCGGCGCGGTGGTGCCCGTCCGCGATGTACAGGGCGTCGAGCGCGTCGAAGCCGTCCCTGATGGCCCGCTCCTGCTCAGGGCCGTCCACCCGCCAGACGGTATGGCGCACCCCGTCCGGCGCGGTGAAGTCGTAGAGGGGGGCCTCGGTCGAGGCAACCTGCGCGACGGCCCCGTCGATCGCCGCCTGCGGCCGATAGGCCACCAGCACGGGGCCCGTCTGGGCGCCGAGCGCCGAGATATGGCGGACGCGGTCCTCGAGCTTGAAGGCGCGGGTGCTCTCGTGGCGCCTGAGCACGGACGCGCGGTAGTCCTCGGCCGCGATGCACGCCACGACGCCCGTCTGCGCATGGCCGTCCCTCTCCAGGCGGTAGCAGAAGTAGCGGGGCACATCCTCGCGCAGGTAGACGCCCTCCTCGAGGTCTGCGGCAAACAGCTCGGCCGCCCTGCGATAGACCCGTCCGTCGTACTCGTCCACCTCGGGAGGGAACAGCGCCGCCGTCTTGTCCACCCTCAGAAACGAGCGCGGGTGCGCGGCTATCTCCGCCGCCGCCTCCCTGCGGCTGAACACGTCATAGGGCAAGGCCGCCACCTCGGATGCCAGTTCAGGCACAGGGCGGCAGCACACAAAGGGCCTCACGTCAGCCAAAGATACTCCTATCGTCACAAGGGTGCAAACCGGGAGAAGGCTTCTCCTGTTACCAATGCTTCTCCATATAGATATAATCGCCGCCGGCACCATTGTTCAAATCAACGTACTCGTGGGCGCCGGTGCCGGCACTCTCTGTGACCCAATACCATGTGGTGTCAGGTGTGAACCATGGCTGATCCTTGAGAGAAGACCTGGAGTGGTTGCTGGTGTGAACAGCGACTCCCTTGAGGGGCTTCGCCCAGTCGGTGATGTTGTGCCCTTCGAGGAGATAGAGGAATCTTCCGCCGGCGCCTTGGTTCAGGTCGACCGGGTCGTATTTCGTGAAGTCGACCCCCTGGCTGCTCATGTTCGCGACGCCGGAGGTCTTGCAAATGCGGACGACGACGTCCGTCAGCGCATCGTTGCCATTTTTCGTGTAGGTGTTGACCATGGCGATATACGGCGCCGACTGGCATCCTGAGTTAAGGTCGACGCGATGCTCCATGTAGTCCACGTTCTCCCCTTCCGCCTTCACCGCCTTTTCCACGGCTCGGGCCAGCGCAAGGTCAAAACCGCTTTTTCCCTTATCGGAATCCCTCAGCTCTGCAACGCCAAAATAGATGTGGTGCACGTATTTGAGCTCCTCCTCGCCTCCTATGGTTCCCGCAAGATCCGAGCCGCCGCCGCTCTCTTGTGTCCCGCCGCCGCAGCCCACAAGGCCGATCGACATGACGAGGACAAGCGCGATCGTCGAGAATCCTCTGATGATTGCGCCCATATGCTTAACGCTCGAGATTGTCATGGCTGCTCCCTCCGGTGCATTTCTGCATGTTGTCATCTGGCGAAACGCTGCATCATGTAGACGTAGTCTCCGCCGGCCCTGGCATTCAGGTCAACCCGTCCTTCGGTATCGTCGTCAAGCATAAGATCATTGTCCCCATGCCATATTCCACTGGGGGTCTGGCAGACGACTGTCCAGTTCGGGGAAAACGGATTGAACGACATATACTTGTAGACGTTTGCCTCGATGCCGTTCCTCTTAAGCCAAAGGCAGTCTTTTTGCGTATCGACGAAGAAGCCGACCTCCCTCAAGGGGACTCCTGCATTCCCGCGCCCCTCGAGCAGGTAGATGTACCTTCCGCCGGCCCCCGCGTTCAAATCCGTGCCGTCAACGCTTTTGTAAACGACATTGTTGGATTCAAAGGATCCGACGCCGGAATTCTTGCACAGGCGCAGCAAAACGCCCCTGCACGCCTGGCCCTCGTCCGTCGTGAACGTATTGACTGCCGCAATGGTCGAACCATCGACCCCTGAGTTGAGGTTGACTTTGTGCACCTTGTAGTCGACGGCCGACCCCTCTGCCTTTTTTGCCTTGGCCGCCGCGCGGGCAACCGCCAGATCGATGCCGCTCAGCCCGCTTGCCGACTCGTTCTTCCCGGCGACGCCGAAATAGACATGGTTCACGAACTTGCCGTCGATGACAGGATTGCCTGCAAGGAAGTCATCGACATAGCTTGTGGACAATGTGCCCACAAGGCCGGAGCCGTCCTCCTCCTCCGGGTTCTTCTCGTCCGTGAGCTCGTCGATCTTCTCGCTCAGGATGCTCTCGGGCGCCTCCGCAACCTCCGCAACCTCGGCACCGTCTCCGCTCCCGCCGCCGCCCCCGCAGCCTGCAAGGCCGAGCGCCAAGGCGATCGCAAGCGCAAGCGCCAAGAATGCCGCAACGGCTGTCTTCCCACGTCCTTTGCCTGAAGCCATCATGCTATGTCCCTCCTTCAATCCGTTGAAAAACGTTGCGCCATATAAACATAATCCCCGCGGGCGCCGACATTCAGATCAACCGCTACGCCGTTTTTTGGATCCAGCGTAGCCTTTTCGCCTTGCACGACATAGCGCCATTCTCTTGAGAACGGGTTGTAGGACTGCTGCTCGAACACGAGCGCCTGGATACCGTTTCTCTTCGCGTCAATGGAATCACCCGAGACATTAAACCCTATCTCCTTCACGGGCGTCCCCGCCTTTCCGTGCCCCTGAAGCAGGTAAAGGAACCGTCCGCCGACGCCGGCGTTCAGATCCGTGGTGTCTACCCTGTAGTACCTCAAGCCGCCGTAGCTCATCTCCGCCACCCCCGACGTCGCGCATACCCGCACTATGAAGTTCTTGCAGGCCAGATCCTTGTCTTCTGTGAACGTGTTCACCGCCGCAATGAAGGTGCTGCCGCAACCGGAGTTAAGGTCGATCCTGTGAGCCTTGTAGTCGACGTCCGCGCCCTCGGCGGCCTTGGCCTTCTTGATCGCCCGTGCCACGGCCAGGTCAGTTCCCATGAGCCCGCTTTCCGCCTCCTTCGCTCCCGCAACGCCGAAATAGACGTTCAGTACGTACTTCCCCTCGATTACCGGGTTGTCCCTGATCAGGGCATCGACATAGCTCTCGGACAATGTGCCCACGAGGCCGGAGCCGTCCTCCTCCCCCCCTTCCGAGCTCTTCTCGTCCGTGAACTCGTCGATCTTCTCGTTCAGGATGCTCTCGGGCGCATCCGAGACCTCTGCGACCTCCGCTTTCCCCGCAGGCCCGGCACCGTCTCCGCTCCCGCCGCCGCTCCCGCAGCCTGCCAGGCCCATGGCCGCGGCGAGCAACAGGATGCAGGCGAGCGCACCTGTCGCAAGGCCCCTAATGCTTGACCATCGGTATTTTGTCGCTGATTCTTCCATTGTGTCCTCCTTCGACTTCCACGAGAAAACCTGAGCCTACTGAGCCTACCGTCTTTGTGCCATGTATAGGTAATCCCCGCCGGCGCCCATGTTCAGGTCCACGGTGTCGGGCTCGTCGTCCCACTGCGTGCCGGTCGTGCTGTCGTAGCAGACGACCTGCCATGTATATGAGAACGGATTGAAGGACATCTTTTCGAAGATCTGTGCCTTTATGCCGTTGCGCGTCGCCTCGCCGGAATTCTTGTCGATGTAGATGCCGACCTCCTTGACGGGCGGCTTGTTGCTCCCACGACCTTCAAGCGCATAGAGGTACCGCCCGCCCGCGCCGGCATTGAGGTCGGTTCCGTCGTAGCTGACATAACGCATTCCCTCGTCTGTCATGGGCGCGACGCCGGAAGTCATGCATGCGCGGACGACGACCCCGTTCATGGCTTGGCTCTTGTCTTTCGTGAACGTGTTGACCATGGCGATCGACGAGGCCTCCCTTGAGCCTGAGTTGAGGTCGATATAGTGCACCTTGTAGTCGACGTTGGGATCCTTCTCCATTTCCTTTGCTTTCTGGATTGCCCGCTCGACGGCAACATCAAGATTTGTCTTGTTGTAGAAGTGCTCGTAATGCCCGCAAACGCCGAAGTAAAGATGATTGACGTACTTGTCTTCGATTATTGGATTGTTGCTCATTATGGTATCCGCATAACTGGAGGACAGCGCCCCGGCAAGCGAGTCTCCGCCTGCTTCCTCCTTTGCGGGTTTCTCGAAATCCTCGTCGACCTTCTCGTTCAAGACCTCTTCGGACGCAGGCGGCACCTCCTCCGCCTGTGCCGCCCCATTGCCCTCGACTACGCTCGCGCCGCCTACGCCGCAGCCCGCAAGGCCGAGCGGAACCGTCAGCGCCATGGCGATGGCGAGCGCGAAGACGGCACATGCCCGAAGATTTCTCTCTTTGATTTTCATTTTCGACATTTTCGGCTCCCTTCCCAACTGCTTGCGTTGTTGAGTGCGTAGATTGTACCATACGTTATCATCACCGCAGTTACTCATGGCAGGCTTTTGGCCCGACCTGAATGGAAATGCGTATGGCAGGCTCTAGGGAGACGGTGTGCAATGATTGATCGGCGTCTCCCCAAACGATTTGACGGGTTCCCAAGACTGGAGGTTGCTGCTCCCGTGGCGATGCTCGTCGGCTATGTCTGCCTTGACGCTGCCGCCCCCTCCTCGTTTTGGCTTGCGACGTTCTTCCTTGTCTGCGGGTTCGTGCCGACACTGCTTGCGGCGCTTCGGCTTTGGAGGCTGAGGGGCAGGAGCATATATTTCGAGATCGGGGTCTTGATAACCTTGGCGCTCGTGTGCAAGGCGCTGACCTATGTCTTCCAATTCTGCAACGTGCTGATATCCGATGAGTGGTACCAGTTCTTCTCGGTCGTCGGTCTCGGCGATGCGGGGTTCTTTCTCTTTCTTTTCGCGGCGACGCTCGTCATGAACATGGGGATACCGAGGTTCAACGCCAAGGCGGCGCTTGTCGCCGTCGTCCTCGCTGCGCTCCTGTTCTTTGTGTTCGCGCGTTTCGGCAGACTGAACGACGTCATACATCTGTTCTGCCTTTGCCTTGCAGTGTATGGTGCGCTCCTTCGGCTGCTGTCGGAACTTAAGGGGCGGAACGTCTTCATGTGGCTTGTTGTCCTGCTTGCGGTCAGCATCGCAGGCGAGATCTATTTCCTGGACATCGGCAACAAGTTCGCAGAGGATTGGATGACGACTGTCAACACGGCGCTCTCCTGCCTGCTGTTTCCGGCGGCAACATTGTTCTTCGGTACCGGGAGAACAGGCGGCGGCGCCATGGGCGGCGCAGGGAAAGCGGGGGGCGCCTGATGGAGCTTACGCTGTTCATCGTCGTCTGCGTCCCCCTCTCGCTCCTGCTCTTGCTGGAAAAAGGAAGCTCTCGGCAGCTGCTCCTGTTCCTGGTCGTCGGCATGTTCGTTGCGCTCTTTCTCGTCAACGTCTCGCACTACTTCATCGAGCTTTCCGGCGGCGACTTCAAGCAGTACTCGATTTACGTTGCACCGATCGGCGAGGAGGCGTTCAAGGCGTTGCCCGTGTTCGCCTATGCGCTGATCTTCAAGCCGAGCAAAGAGCGGCTCATCGCCATGGGGGCGGCGGTCGGGTTCGGGTTCGCCATTTACGAGAACATCAGCTATGTTGCGATGGGCAATTTCGATGTCGGGCTGTTCTGGGCGATTGCGCGCGGCGCCTCGACTGCGCTGATGCACGCCCTCTGCACCTGCGCCGTGTCGTTCGGCGCCTTCTATTTCCAGCGCAACAAGATTTTCCTGCTCTGCCTCGTCTGCGGGCTGCTGTGCCTCTCGGCGACCTTTCACTCGCTTTACAATTTGATGATGTACTCGCACTACTACATTGGCATGCTCTTCGTCCCGCCGCTGATCTTTGCGGCGCTCTTTATCGCGCGGAAGCGAACGGCGCGGTTGGCATGAAGCGTTACCGCCCCGCCCCGCCCCGCCCCCCGACAGCT
>JAISGJ010000224.1 GCA_031263105.1 Coriobacteriales bacterium | reverse complement strand
TTACACATCCAATTAAACCTCAAACGTTTTTCGATACAGCGGCGAAGGGGGTTATGTGGACACGGCCGGCCTGGCCGCATCCCTCGTTAATAATCGATCCCCCCCCCCCCCCCCCCCCGAGCGCAGCCGGATGAGGCCGCGCCCAAGAAAGGGCTGTGCGTGCGGTGTGCGCGGCTGACGTGTTGCGAGCCGCGAACCGAAGCTGGCTCTAGTCGGCGCTGCCGGTGGCTGCGATCTTGCCGGCGCGGCGGCCGAAGGCGCAGGTTCGTCCGGCGGCGTTGCCGGTGGAGAGGTTGGGGTAGATGTTGGAATAGTAGGACCCGGAGTCGTTGCCTACCACGTAAAGCCCCTCGATGGGGCTGCCCTTGGCGTCGAGCGCCTGCACGTTGGTGTCGATCTGGATGCCGTCCAGGGTGCAGAGCAGGTAGCCCGAGGTGCGGGCCCCGAAGAACGGTGCGGTTCTGAGGGCGGAGAGCCGGAAGGGCTCCTTCCCAAAGTCGGGGTCTGTCTGGTTGTCGAAGTTCTCGTTCTGGCGGGCGACGGTCGCTGCGAAGGCGTCCGCAGGAATGTTGAGCTTCTCTGCAAGCTCCTCTATGGTGTCCGCCTGCTGGATGTAGCCCTCCTCGATAAGCGCCGCGTTCATGGCCTTCTCGGCCTCAAGCGGCACGTTGGTGGGGGCGCCGTTGTCAAAGGGAACCACGCGGGCGCAGCCGTGTATGTCGAACTGTGCGACGTAGCGCTCCCAGTCCGAGTCCCATATGGTGCAGAAGGTGTTGTCGGGCTGGGTCGTCGCGGCCTGCACGCAATAGGAGTAAGGGGAGCTCTCGTTGCAGTAGCGCTCGCCCTTGAGGTTGACCTTGAGCCAAGGGTTGGAGCCTATCCACATCATCTTGCCGGTCGTCTCGTGGCCGCCCACCTCGTTTGGCATGACCGCGACGCGGTCGAACACCATGCCCAGATGCGTGTCGTCCATCTTGGCGCCCGCCCACAGGCAGGCCTTGATGCCGTCGCCCTCCGTGCCGGGGACGGCTATGCACAGGGAGTACATGTTCTGCGTGTGGGGCTGAAGCGCATCGAGCATCTCCTGATTCCAGGCATAGCCGCCGGTCGCCACGATAACGCCCTTGCTCGCGTTGATCTGGATGTAGCGCCCGTCGCCGTCCTGTGCGATGGCGCCGACGACCCTCGCGCCTTCCTTCACGAGCTTTATCATGCGCGTCTCGAAGTGGAACTCGGCGCCCTTGCTGCGGGCGTAGTCCCCGAGGACGTGCTTGCCGTTCACCTCGACGGGGATGCCGGCGAACTCTGCGTCTGCGGGCCAGGAGGGGATATGGCCGGTCGCGTAGTGGCGGTAGAGCGTCTCGTTGTTCGTGAAGTCGGCCTCGTGGAAGAGCTGGAGGTCGCGCTCCTCTATCCTGTCCTGATACCAGTCCACCATCTCGCCCGAGATGTTCGCCCACAGCCGGTGAAGCCGTGCGTCGCACTGCCCGTTGGCGTAGCGCGTCATGTCGAGGAGCAGCCCCTCCGTGTCGATGACGCAGTTGTTCTCCTGCTGAAGACGGCTGTTGATGGCGGCGATGTTGTCGCGCACGCCTCCGCTGAAGGTCGACTTCTCGAGCACGACGACCTGTGCGCCCTCCTCGGCTGCGGCGCATGCGGCAAACAGGCCGCCCGTGCCGCCGCCCGCCACCAGCACCTCGGTCTCGATGGTCTCGTCGATGGTCTCGATGACCGGCTCGCTTCCCAGCCAGTCCGTCGCGGCCGGTGCCGCCGCCTTCTCGTCGACCGCAGCAGCCTTCGGCGTCCCTCCGCAGCCGACCAGGGCCCCTGCCGACGCGACGGCTGTTGCGGCGAGGGCTCCGGTGAGGAAGCTCCGGCGGCTCAGGCCTTCCGACACCTCCGTGTCGGCCTCGTGAACGGCGAGCGGCCCGTCGCCGTCCTTTGCGTGCCCGGCGTGCCCGGCGTCCATGCGTGCCGTGCTCCTTGACGTGCTCTTCATGGTTTCCTCCTTCATTTTTCGGAGAGCGCCGCGTATTCGGCGTTCCCGGGGAGGCGCAACGGGCGATGCGGCGCTTCCCTGTAAGGCAAGGATACGGCGCGATGGGCGCCGCGTCGTCCCTCGCGGCGGGTAATCATAGGTAGTACAATGGACTTTCGTCTCACCTTCGCAGGGTTATTCGTGGGAGCAAAGGCGCGGGTGAGGCAGGGGAACGGACACGGATGGGAGACGGCGTGCAATGATCAATCATCGCTTCCCTGAGCTTGCGGACAGCGGTGGCCGTAAGACCTATGCCGCCCTGTTTCTTGCGCTGATGCTTGGGTTCTTGGGGTATTGGCTCCTTAATCAGTACGTCTTTCCCCTGTTCGACCCCATCTTCATCTGGGCACGGGAGATAAGCGCCGCTGCCGGCGGGCTCACGCTTGTGGCCATCGCGCTTGTGGCGGCCTGGAGGCCGTCGCTCTTCAAGGGCCTGCCGGTCATATCGGGCATCCAGTCCATCGTGCTTGCGGGGGCTCTGCTCATGGTCTGCGGGTTCTACTTCGACTCCATCGCCCTCCTGCTTGCGGGGGCCTGGCTCTCCACGGTTGCCAGTGGGCTGGTCTCGGTCGTCACGGGGATCTCCTGCACAAAGATGGGGCTGCGGGGCACGGGCATCTGTGTCGCTGCCGCCTATCTTGTCGCCTACGCGCTGCGCTGGGCCTTCATCGCCCTGCCGCCCGGCGTGGGGCTGTGCGTCTATATCGTCGCGCCCGTCATAGCCCTTGCGCTCGTCACGCCTCACGCACGCTCTCTGCTCGCCTACATTTTTGCCGCAGAGGCACCGGCTCAGGCGGCGGTCACCCGACCGGCGTCCTTTATCCCCTTCAGCAATCAGGTCTTCGTCTGCCTCGTGCTGTTTCGCTTCGTGTACGGCTACATGCTCACCTTCGGCGAGATAGGGCGCGTCCCGCTGCTTGCGGGCTTCACCGTCGTGCCGCTGGTCGCCCTGCTCCTCGTTATGGTGCTTGAGAAGGGCGCGCTCAACCCCGACCGCCTGTTCCCCGCTGCGGTGCTCTGCATCGTTGCAGGGTTCCTTGCCCTGTCCGCCGACGGGAGGAACAGCAGCCTGATCGTCAACACCCTGCTCTCCAGCGGGGTGGGCCTCTTCGAGGTTCTCCTCCTCTCCCTCTTTGTGATTCTGAGCTCCAAGAACCGCGCGAACGCCTTGGTGATCTTCTCATGGGTCTATGCCCTCAACTCCTTGGCTACGCTCGTCGGCGCGAACTTCGGGCGCTTTACCAACCGGTACTACGAGGTCGATTCCGTTGTGACCTCCTTCCTTGGGGCCGCCGTGGTTCTCGTCTTTGTGGCGTACATCCTGATCGTGCTCAAGGACTTCAGCTTCAAGCGCACCGTGGAGGGTGTGGAGAACATCGAGCCGGCCGCAGCGGCGAGCGCACCTGACAGCGCACGACAGATCGAGGGTGGCTGCGAGGCGCTGGGCTCGCGCTTCGACCTCACTGCGCGGGAGCGGGAGGTGTTCTATCTGCTGGCACGCGGGCGCAACAGCAAGGTGATCCAAGAGGAGCTTCACATCTCCTACAACACCGCGAAGGCCCACGTGCGCCACATCTACACCAAGCTGGGCGTCCACACCCAACAAGAGCTCATCGATCTCGTGGAGCATCCAGGCGCGTGAGGGTTCCGTCCTGCTCCGGTGGTGGGTCAAAGGAGGAGCATGGTCAGTGCGCTGATGACGAAGGCGATTGAGATACCTACGATGAACCATGCGCTGGTGAAGGTGACTGCGAAGGGGTGCGCCTTGGCGACGGCGACGGAGGAGGGCTGTCCGAAGGGAGCACCGGGAGCACCGGGAGCGAGGAGGATGTCTGCCGGCTTGCCTTCGTGCAGCTGCTGCGGGAAGCGCGGGTACATGCGCAGCGCGGCTATGAGTCCCAGCACAAGGAACAGGAGGTAGATGCCGATGACGATGAGGGGGTCGATGTTGAGATACGCAAGCAGCATCGACATCGCGTTGTTGAGCACATGTAGGAGCATTGCCCATTTGATGGAGAAGCGCAGCGTGCACCACGCGAGCAGTATCCCGACGAAGAAGGCGAAGGTTCCTTGGAACAGGAACAGGTGGTACAGGCCGAACAGGAGCGAGGAGATGACGATGGCGAAGTTGCGTCCGAAGGGCTGCAGGGAGCGCAGGATGGCACCTCGGAAAATGATCTCCTCAAAGATGGGGCCGATGAGCACGATGTACAGTATGCCAGGAGGGTTGACATAGGGCAGGAAGAGGTCGTTCTCCGTGCCCCCGAACAGGAAGTCCAATCCAGGGAGGAAGGTCGTCACCACGAGAGGGACAAGGGTGAAGACGGCGTTAATTCCCAGGATAAGGACGAACAGCCCAAGAAGCTCGGGCAGGCGGATGCGCTCGGCGACCTTGGTGAGGTCTTCGGTGACCAGCCGTTTGCCCCGCACAATGAACAGCGCACAGGCCCCCATAACGATGCCCGCGATGCTCGCCAGCCCATAGGGGAGATCCTGTGGCAGCATGTCTTGGGTGAAGGACTGGCTGGGGAACGGCGAGCCCGAGCCAGAGGCATCCAGACCGGCGGCGAAGCCAGCGGAGAAGATGCCTCCCAGCGAGCCGCTTGCGACCATGGCAGCGAAGCCGACCACGCCCGCCACAAACAGGTTGATGGCGTAGAACGCGAGCAGCGAAAGTATCGTCAGCATGGCGACCGTCCGAAGCCGCTGCTGATAAGCAGCCACAGGGTTCGGCTGCTGCTGCGGCGGCTGGTAGGGGGGACGGGGCTGTGGTTGGTAGGCGGGCTGCGGCTGCTGGTAGGGGAGCGGCTGCGGTGCCTGCGGCGGCTGCGGCTGATACGGCTGCGGCGAGCCGCCCGGCTGTGCCTGTGGGTGCTCCATTACGCGCTCCTTTAAGCGAGACAGAAAACGAGTGTGGAAACCACTGTACACGACCCCAACGAATATGCCAACGCAAGGCCCGCCTCGATGCTCCCCTGGGCAGCGAACCGCCTCTGCCCACAAGGCGCCCGATTCCCCCGTAGGGGCGGATGGCAATCCGCCCGTGTGTCGGGGGGACGCGTGTGTCGGGGAGACGTATGTCACATCCGGTGTGTCAAGGTGCGCGTCCCCCTGTCATGACTTAAAAGACTGACAAGGGATGCGTTCCCTGTCAACCCTTGCCGACAAGACTGCTTGCCAACATGGAACGGACGAAGTCGCTGGTCGTCACGCCCTCGCTCTTTGCCTTGTTCTCGATGGCTCGCTTCATGGCCGGTGAGACTTTCACGGAAAGGACGGCAGATCCCTCGGCGCTCAAAGGAGGGCGACCGCTGATGGCCTCTCCTACGCTGTGCTCGCCTTGCGGCCACTCGTCTTTATCCAATGCCTCGCACCAGCGAGAGAGCATATCGCTCGTGACCATCTGTCCGTCTGCTGCTCTAATGACGTCCATGTCTTCCTCCTCGTAAGCCGAGCTCGATTACGAACTTCGCTGTGGGCGGCGTGTTTGCATGAAAGACACACCATGCGCCCGATATGTCCTCGAATGCCACCATTTCTGCCATCTGTCCGTTCGGCAACGCCCCTATCGCTATCCAGCGCGGCGGCTCGTCCTTGCTTTGTTGTTGCCGACAACGGACGGGGCTTTGCCAAGCATAGGTAATCTCTTCGACACTAAGCCCATGTGTGAGGGCGTGCGGCAAAATCCTTACCTTCATCCGACCTCCTCGTCATACGATACAGTATACCAATATCGTATGACAATTTGAACCCTTCGCCCCATGAGGGCGAGACAGGGAGGGCAGTGGGGTGTGGCCTGCAACCGGCCTCTCCCATCCTCTAGGGCATTCCAAAAATTTTACAAGGCGCAAAAAAATCCTCGGTATTTTGCGATGACACCTTGACAGGGGGGGGGGGGGGGGGTGGGCGCCAACCCCCGGGGGGGTTGGGGGGGCGGCCCCCCCCCCCAACCCCGTGCACGAAAGCCAAACGGGGGGGCGCCCGCCCCACCCCCAACCGCCCCCCC
>JAISGJ010000108.1 GCA_031263105.1 Coriobacteriales bacterium | reverse complement strand
CGGGCCAGTTGGCTGCTTCGCGTTCCGTGGGCCTGTCGGTTCCATGGGCTCACCCGCTGCTTCGCAGCTTCGCCCCGCGACAGTCCACTGGACTGTCGCGCCATCCTCGCTGAAAACGCGGTGCGTTTTCCGGGCGCTCGGACCCAAAGATTCCTCGACTTCGCTACGCTACGCTCGGAATGACAGTAGGGTGTGAACAGTAACAGGCAGGGGGCTTGACGAAGGGGGGCGTACCGTTTACTATATTAAACTTATAAGAATACTAATATTACAAAAGGCAGCACAGGGGCCGTTATGCGGCGTTACGGGCAGTGCCGCGAAGGGCACTGAAGGAACATCGCAAGGCCCCTCGTGGGAGACAAAGGTCAGGGGAGACTGGTGACGGAGCCGTTCATCCATATCGAGCATCTCTGCAAGTCGTTCGTGTCGCGCGCAGGAACCGTCGAGGTGCTCAACGACATCGACCTCGACATCGGGCAGGGCGACATCTTCGGCATCGTAGGCTTCTCCGGTGCCGGGAAGTCGACGCTGCTTCGCTGCCTCAACCGCCTTGAGGAGCCGGACAGCGGCACCATCCGCATCGGCGAGAAGGTGGTCACCGCCCTCTCCCCTGCGGAGCTTCTGGGCTTCCGCCGCCGCATCGGCATGATATTCCAGCAGTTCAACCTGCTCGACGCGCGCACGGTGGCGCGCAACGTGGACTTCCCCCTTTCCGTGGCGCGCAAGGAGAGGGACGTGCGCGCCCGTCGGGTCGACGAGATACTGGAGCTCGTCGGCCTGGGCGACCGCAGGGACTTCTATCCCGGACAGCTCTCGGGCGGCCAGAAGCAGCGCGTCGGCATCGCCCGGGCGCTCGCGAACGACCCCGTCGTCCTTTTGTCCGACGAGGCGACAAGCGCGCTCGACCCACAGATCGCGCTCTCCGTCCTCGATCTGCTCAAGGACATCAACCGGACGCTCGGGCTCACCATCGTCCTCGTCACCCACCAGCTCGAGGTCATCAAGTACGCCTGCCGCCGGGTCGCGGTGCTCGAGGACGGCCGCATCGTCGAGCAGGGCACCGTCCGCGAGGTCCTCACCGATCCCACCAGCGACACGATGAGGGTCTTTGTGAAGGTCAACTCCGACCTGGGCTCAAAGGAGTGGAGAGGAGGCGAGGGGATATGAGCGAGGTGTTGGCGGAGCTCTTCACCCAGAAGACCTGGGAGGTCCTCTGGCCTGCCCTGCTGGACACGCTGTTCATGACCGTGATCTCCACGGTGCTCATGGCGCTTTTCGGCGTCTTGCTCGGCATCGTCCTGCTGGTGACCCGACTGGACGGGCTGCATCCGATCTGCGTGCTCAACGCCGTCCTCGGGGTGGTCATCGACGCGCTGCGCTCGCTGCCCTCGATGGTCATCATCATCCTCACGCTGCCGCTCGCCAAGTTCGTCGTCGGCAGGTCCTGGGGCCCGGGCGCCGTCATGTTCGCGCTGGCGCTCACCTGTACGCCCATGTTCGCCCGCATGGTCGAGGGCAGCTTCCTCACCGTGGAGCGCGGCAAGGTCGAGGCGGCAAAGAGCATCGGCGCACGCAACTGGGAGATCATGCTCAAGGTCATCTTGCCGGAGTCCCTGCCGAGCCTCATCCGCAACTTCACCATCGCCATCATCGCGCTCATCTCCGTGACGGCCATCGCAGGCTGGTTCGGGGGCGGCGGCCTCGGCGACGTCGCGGTGCGGTACGGCTACAACCGCTTCCTGACCCACATGCTGATCGGCGCTGTGTTCGTGCTCATCGTCATCGTCGAGTTCGTCCAGATCGGCGGGGAGGCCTGGGCGAGGCACATCGTGCGGAAACGACATCTCTGAAGAGGAAGGACGTCCCCTTGTGAGGAACGGCGATTTTGAAGACGCGCAGGGCAGAATGTTGATGATGCGCCCGGCAGGGCCGGGCATCTCTGAAGACCTGTGAGCGCCCAGGGGCCTACGGACACCCAGGGGCGAACGAACGAAGTGGCAAAGGAAAGAAAGGAAACCTCTTGTGAAGAACAGAAAGATCATCCTGATAGCGGGCCTTGCGCTCGTGTTCTCCCTCGTGACCGCCCTGCTTGCAGGTTGCGGAGGGGAGACGAAGCCGGCCGAAACGACGGGCGGCGGGACGGGCGGGGCGGCCTCTGACAGCTCCGCTGCCGCCGACTCCACCGGCGGCGACCCCGCTGCCGACGAGCCCGTCACGCTCGTCGTCGGGGCCGCGCAGGTGCCGCACGCCGAGATACTCGAGTTCATCAAGCCGACGCTCGCCGAGCAGGGCGTCGAGCTCGAAATACTGGTGCCCACCTCCGAGGACACCCTCAACCAGCTCACCGAGAACGGCGAGATAGACGTGAACTACTTCCAGCACAAGCCCTACCTCGACTCGGTGGTTGCGGAGAAGGGCTTTGACCTCGTCAGCATCGGAGGCATCCACATCGAGCCCATCGGCGCGTACTCGGACCGCTACACCTCGACGGACCAGATTCCCGACGACGCGACGGTCGCTGTCCCCAACGACGGCACGAACGAGTACCGTGCGCTGAAGATCCTCGAGGACGCGGGCTTCATCATACTCAAGTCCGGCACCGAGCCTGCAACCACCACGAAGGGCGACATCGAGACCTACGTCAAGCCCCTCGACATCATCGAGCTGGAGGCGGGGCTCATCGTGCGCACGCATGACGAGTACGACGTCTACATCTCCAACACCAACCGCATCATCGAGGGCGGCCTCGACCCGAACGCCAACCTCTTCCGCGAAGGCGCCGACTCGCCCTACGCGAACATCGTCGTGGTGAAAAGCGACCGCACCGACGATGCCGCCGTCAAGGCCCTCTACGACGCGCTTCACACCGACGACGTGAGGCAGTTCATCGAGGACACCTACAGCGGAGCCGTCGTCGCCGCGTTCTGAGCCCCACTGTCCCAAGCCCTGCTGTCCCGAGAACCCCACTGTCCCGAGCCCTGCCGCCCCGGCCTCCCACTGTCCCGAGCCCTGCTGTCCCGAGAGCCCTGCTGTCCCGAGAGCCCCACTGTCCCGAGCCCTGCCGCCCATTCTTACGTTTGCCCGAGCAGCAAGCTCCCACATAGTCCCGAGAGCCCCACTGTCCCGAGCCCGGCCGCCCCGGCCCCCACTGTCATCCCGAGCCTGTCGAGGGATCCTCGACCGCGCAAGCGGTCGACTGCAACTAGAGGGGAGCTTCGACCTGTGGTCGGCTGCTTCGCAGCCGAAGATCCCTCGGCGGAGCTCGGGAT
>JAISGJ010000077.1 GCA_031263105.1 Coriobacteriales bacterium | reverse complement strand
CGGCTCCGGGCGGCCTTGGCGATCTCGGCGTAGGCCCCGTCGCTCTCCAGCCATGCCGCGAACTCGTCGGGCATCTGCACGAACAGGGCGTCGGCATGCTCCCAGTGCCCTTTGAGCAGGCGGTTCAGGTCCTCCGGCGTGGCGACGGGCTCCGCGACCCCCTCCACGAAGAACGCCCAGTTCGTTGCGAAGCCCCTCTGCTCGGGCGCCGCGTCGCGGACGACCGGGGGGTCGTGGCCGTCGAGCCAGCTCAGGACCTGCGCACCGCCCCAGCGGCTCTCGGGGTCCCTGAGCAGGAGCCCCTCGACGAGGCTGCGGACGCGCTCGTCGTCGATCTCCTCCAGCCGCGCCCTGTAGGAGCCCTCGCCGACGGCGTGCATTATCTCCATGTCGCTCGGGAGCCTGCCGTCGCCCCTGCTGAGGATGTGGCGCCCCGTACAGACCTCGAAGGCTATCATGCCGAGCGCCCACCAGTCGAGCGCCCTGCCCGTCGCCCCGTAATATGCCTCGGGCGGCAGGTAGGCGTAGGTGCCCTGCACGTTGGAGGTCCGGCCGTGCGAGAGCTGCTGCTCCTTGGCGGTGCCGAAGTCCGCGAGCACGAGGTCCAGCGGCTCGGCCGTGCGCACGAGGACGTTCGAGGGCTTCAGGTCCCTGTGGATGATATCGAGGGAGTGGATGAAGGCGAGGGCCTGGCCCAGCTCCCCGATGACGTCCTTCAGGCGCTCAAGGGCCAGGCGCCCGCCCGGCGCCGCCGCAAGGAGGTCGCCCAGGGTGCCCCGCTCGCAGTACTCCTGCAGCTCCCAGTTGTCCCCGTAGGAGCCGTTGTGGTCCAGCACCCGCAGCACGTGCCTGCCCATCTCTGCGGACTCGTCCTCGGAAAGCCCGGCCCCCCGCAGCTTGGCCGCGGCCGCGGCGTCCAGCGCGGCCTCCAGGCGGTGGTACCTCTTCAGGACCACCTGGCCGCCGCCGCCCCTGTCGCGCAGCAGGCTCACGCGGGCCTGGGCGCCCTCGCCCAGATGGCGCACGAACTCGTAGTCGGCCGCCAGGCGCCTGGGCACATGGGCGTTGCCGTCGCTCGGGGGCGCCGCCGGTTGGGCGGGCGCCCCGTACTCGCCTTGGGAGCATACCTCGCAGGCCGCACCGGGGACGCCCAGGTCGCCGCAGACGGGGCAGGGCGCCAGGCCCTCCCCGTCGCGCCTGCGCGGTGCGCCGGGTTCGGCATCCTTCCGCAGCGACGCCCCGCATCCTGGGCAAAGCGCTGCTCCGTCGGCGACCTCGCGACCGCAAGCAGGGCAAATCACTCCTGTGCTCCCATTTTGGAACAAAGAGAGGCGAGCGGTCTGTCGTTTTTGCTGTCGTGATAACTTTCATAATTGGCAACAAACGCAGCGCAACCCCAAACTTTAACATCTATATCCCGGAACGATTCCGGCCCACCATCTTTGACGTAAGACGATTCTGCTCCACCTATTCTGAAATAGAATTTGAATGCCTGTTCAAGCCATCCCAAGGCGGTATCAAGAGATTGCTTTCTGAGTGAATGGATTGCCCATGCGATTTTGTCACTTGGAGTAATCGGAGCCTTGTTATAATCAACTTCAATAACAGCACCAGTTGCCTCAAATTGATGCAACGCATCGACAGCATCCAACCTATCCTGGCGCATATCCTCGGATACAGAATACTCGTAATATTCATCTACGATGTTCTTGTCGCAGGTATCTCCCTGAAGTCGTTTCAAAGAATCCTGTGCCTCGACGCTCCCTTGTTCCGCAGCTTGCTGAAACCAATGAGCCGCTTTTCCTGTGCTCTGTGGTACACCATGCCCGTCTGCGTAGAATGTTCCCAATTTGATTTGCGCATTAACGTAACCTTGCTCGGCAGCCTCTTGGTACCAGTGCGCAGCGCTCTCAAAACTTTGCGGCACACCATCGCCCCTTTCGCTCATCAACCCCAAGTTGTATTGCGCCAGATCCAGACCCCCATCTGCTGCCTTATGCCACCAGTGTTCCGCTTTCTCGAAATCCTGCGGCACCTCGTCTCCGCTGACGTACCAAACACCCAAATGATACGCGGCTTCAAGATGACCTTGTTCAGCTGACTTTTCAAGCAAAGATACGGCCTTTTCGGGATCTTTAGGTACTCCATTGCCGCTATGATACAACCCCCCTAAAAAGTTTTGCGCATCAGCATCCCCTAGTTTTGCGGATTCCTTATACCAATACACAGCCTTCTCGAAATCCTGCGGGATGCCTTCCCCGTCTTTATACGATATCGCCAAATTGTATGCCGCCTCCGCATGGCCCTGTTCGGCTGCCTTCTTGTACCAATACACAGCCTTTTCAAAGTCCTGCGACACGTGAGTTCCGGTGTCGTGGAAACAGCCTAATTTCCATTGTGCCTCAATATCCCCCTGCTCAGCATCCTTCTGGATTTTTTCAATACTGCCATCCTCATCGTCGCCATTCTCTTCGCTGCGCTTCCACACATATTCGGGGTAAAGACTGCGCAAGTTATTCAAATAGGCAACGAACCACCCAATGGGATTACTCACTTCTTCCCCGTCAAGTCTAAGATTTTCTGCATCTGAATCTATGACCGTATTCAGGAACAATTCAAATCCGGTCGCCACCAAAAAGGTTATCTCCGCACTCCTGTTGATGTACTCGATGTCAACCGGCAAAATCCTGTTGATGTACTCGATGTCAACCGGCAAAATTATTACACGAATAAATTCAATAAAATTGTTAGCCTCGTCAAAATGGATGTGTTGGTGAAAAAGGCGATAGCCTTGACTTCCGTCTTCTGGGTCAAGGGCGTCAAGGAATATTTTTCCCAGAGTCTCGTAGGCAGTGCATGTTCCTTTGCCAATTGGAAATGCACATTTCATGGGAATTATTGTAGTTCTATTCTCTTTGACATCGGCCTCATACTCGCCGTCTTCGTTAACAACGAGTTGAATCAGTATTCCTCTCTGGACATCGGCTGCACCATTATCGCGCAGATTCTCATACTCATCTGCAGAATACATCCGCATTATCGAGTCGTCAGAAGCATGCTCCCACCCATTGCGAAGTAAGTCCTGGCACAATTCGTTAACCATATTCTTTGACATACGCTTCTTCTTCCTATGGCAATTTTCATTGTATACTGGCAAGGCTTTTGTGAAACCACTCTTGGTAGCTAATTCACGGATGCCCGGTTCATGCCCAACCTGCTTTAACGTCAGACCGGCAGCGTGAAGTTGTATTCTTTGCTCCTATACAAAACCTATTATTGCTGCAGTCCGAGAGAAACCCACTCGAAACAATCGGCACATCTCATATCCTATCTCCCTCCGAGCAAATAGTATTTATCTCCTCTTATATGGCCTATCCCTATATTTGAGGAGAGCCAGTTATCAACTTGCTCGCAATACTCTTCATGTATCCAATCGGAATCCCCCATGCCATCCTCCGCAACGAAGAGTTTGATTGTGTCCGACAATTGTGCCCCCACAATGACTACTCCATCCCCAAACAAGAAAACAGCTGAAAGCTTCAGTTCCAGATCATCTCCACGTAATTTGGCAATGGGTTCGACCTTAAGATTCTCAAGTATAATTCCAGCGATTGATTTAATCAGAAAATCATTCTCAGCTAGAGGTGCAAGCGCACGATCGATTTCCACTGCATAGATTTCATTTGCTTTTGCCGCTTTCGCCTGTATCTCCGCTATTCTTTCTTGAAGCCTTTCCTTTTTATCGTTAGGTACCATAGTTTCTCCCTCAAGTCGTCGTAGGAAATCCTGCGCCTCGGCATTTCCTTGCCCTGCGGCTTGCCGAAACCAATAAATTTACCTCCCTGAAAACGCTGCTACGAATAGGACGAGAGAGCCAATGTCCCACCCAGCTCGTCGCAAAAAAATGGAAGCCGTCAGGAGAAAAGTCCCTGTCATCCCCTTGTCGAGTGCTCGCGTGTCCCTTGCCTTGGCTTTATCTCCTCATGGTGTTTTTCAGCGCCGCCTCGGCTATTCGGCGCTTCTTCTCGGCATCCTCCTTGGCCCTTTGTTGGGCCTTTCTTATTTCCTCGTCCTCGCGCTTCTTGTTCGCAAACTTCTCCGGTTCATACGCCATTGTGAGACCTCCTCGCATTATTCCTGACTCCTGCTTTGCCCTAACCAAAAATCGTGTAGGGTATCTCAACGATCTATCTCAAAAGTAGTGCACTCTTTACAATAGGGGCAAACTGAAACCACCCCATACTTCACATTTTGTGAAAATTCCATTGCATCAACGTAATATGCTTTTTCACAGTGTCGACATTCCAGTTCTATGCACCCACTTTTATCCATAGGATATGCTTTTACTTCTACTGACATCTCTACCCCCATTCATTAAGCAGTCCATTATGCTGCACAATTCATTGTTATGACAACACAGGATTCAGCATGATGACCTCAGCACTCTATGGGTTGTGGGCGAAGCCCACGTTAAAATACATAGAGCGCTTGCGCCCAGTACCGATTGTCAAACATACGTTCTTCCACTCCACTACTTGCATGACTAGCAAGATGGGAGGACAGTATGCCTGCTACGCACCCAATCAATGCAAACAAGCATTGTGAGCTTACCTCTCTGCTCTTGCCTTTAACTCAACTGATTTGTTAAGCCAGTAATTGGCTCGCTCCATGTTCTTTGGAAGACCTTTGCCTTCGCCATATGCTTCTGCCAATTCAAAAGCCGCCCGATAGTCTCCCCCCTCTGCTGCTTTCATTAATTTGTGAAGAGTCTCTTCATTTAAGATGTCAGTCATAATATCTCTCCCTACTCTTACTGTTCCATGACGTTGTATTTGGGGGTGACGAGGGAGACGTCCCCCGCCAAGCACCCTGTCAACCAGTTCGATAGACAGCCTTCCATATTTGAGCATGTCCGACATAATGACCCAGAGCACCACAGTGGCTTAGCGATCAGGGAGGTTTGAGCTTCGTCTCTGTCCCTCTATCACCGAAGTGTTCGATGCTGCGTTTGAGGTGGGCGAACAGCATTTTGTATGCCTCGCAGTAGACATCTTTGTCGGCATAGCCGTTCGGCGACTTGGCGGGGCAGCCTGAGCGACATATCTCGTCATACGCACAGCCCTGGCACGTGGCAGCGGTTCCTTCTGCTCCCTGTCTGTGCGCAAGGGCGTTTCTGGCAGGGCCTTCCCAAAGCTCTTTGAAATCCTGGGTGAGGATGTTACCGTACAGGTACGAACGCTTGCCAACGAAGTCGCCGCAGGGATACACCTCACCTGACGCATCGATAGCGATGAAGCCATCCGCACACCGATTGCAGAACGTGCACTCGGGGTAGGGGTTTATACCCAAGGCGCTTCTGACTATCGACTCAAAAAACGAGAGCCTGAGCGGTTCCTCATCAACTGACCACAGGTCAAAAATCTCAATGAGGAAGGCCCCCAGATGCGCCGGGTCGAGAACGACGTCGTCTTTGCCGTCTGCTCTATAGACTATACTGAACCCGATTGCATGCGCCTCGAACCGTCGAAGGGAATCGTAGAGCTCCCGTGCGTTGACCGTGTTGCTCTCATTCAGGGTTACGATGACGCCCCCAAAGGGAACCTCGCACTCATCCAGCAGAGCAACCTTCCTCACGACATCCTCATATGAACCTTTGCCGTCCGGATACCTTCTGTTGGCATCATGCATCGACCTCGATCCATCAACACTGGTGCTGACGGTGCAGCCGTTAGCCTTGAACAGAGAGATAAACTCATCGTTCATTAACGTGAGGTTGGTCTGGATGCTTGTGTGGAGAGGGCGCCGCTGATCGCCAAGAAACGCAAGTGCGTCACGATAGAACTGCGCTCCCAGAATCAGCGGCTCTCCTCCATGAAAGACTATGTGGAACTCTGTGGTGTCATCAAAATAGGCATCAAGCTTGTTGAAGGCTTCTTTGAACGCTCCAATCCCCATAGACTGTGTTTGGCCTTTATCGCAATAGCAGTACGTGCAGGCCAAATTGCATCCTGAGGTGCAGATTAACAAGATGTTGACAGTCCTGTTGATCATTGTCGCTTCCGAAGAATCCATTTGCTGTCCGCCCTTACGGCCCGCAGAGTTCAACCGCCCTTCTCCCCCCGACTACCCCATACCTCCGACAACACACACGCACTGGCACGACGACTTCGAGTGGGTAAACTTGTCGTACCCGACGCGAATTGTCAGGCTTTCACCGCCCTCCATTCTCTGTCCAAGCAAAATGTTCTCGGTTACAAGCCCCCTGATGGCAGGCGAGGATATCCTTCCGGCCTGCTCCAGTGTCATGTCTTTTACCATCTCCATCTCAATCACCTCCTTCCCGTTGCAAGCAGCCCCTCTTCTCGGTAGAAACAGGAGCGCGGGAAGCATCATGTAAGACGAACCCGATCTCCTCCGTTAGCGCCTGCTGAGTCCTTGATAACAACGGCCTCATCAATGCGCAATAACGCTCCGCAAAGTCGTTTCCAAGCGAACCTAAGGAGTCACCAAGATACGAGCAGTGGTTGAACTTGCATATCCAAGTAAAATCGCAGAAATCGCAGGAAGCGAAATGAAACGTGCTCCATTCGCACGTACATGCTTCAAAGGCATCAATCGTGCCTACTCCCCCAAAGGCAGCGACCTTGTAGTCCTTGTTTCCTTGGAACTGGATACACCGATACACGTCACCGTGGGCATCGACATTGAACATTGGACGTTCGATTTCGCCTGAAGCCCTCGTCCTCAACAACTCTTCAATGACTTTCCTGAAGAGATAGATTCGTGGTTTGCCCGTCTGCACCCAGTCGTCGAGTATGGCCCCAGACAACGACGCGAACTCAGCGGCCGAGGGCAAGACCTCCAAACAGTGCTCTTTGCCCCTGCCTGCGGGGAACACGGGCGCGAAGTTCCACTCGAACGGCTTGCCCTTCAGGTAGTCATAGGTATCCACGAGACCGGCGAGGTTTGCAGATGTCACGGTGGTCTTGACGGTGACATCTGAATATCCGGCGCACTCCAAGGCGTCCAAGCGCCCCATGACATCCTCGCAACGACCTCCCCGCTCCTCATCCAAGAGGGAATCCACCGCATCAAGGCTTGTGAATATAATCACGTTGTTGTCCTTGAACAGTTGCAGGAAGTCGTCTCCGAGCAGAAGCAAGTTTGTGAACACGACATTGTTCACTTGGACGGGAAGGCTTTTTTGATGCCAAAAAACCTCTTCGAACCACTCGTATCCCATACACAAGGGTTCCCCGCCATGCCACCTTGCCTGCATGACGCCCTCTGGGCTTCTTGCGGCGGCTGCCTCAAGTATCCGTTTTGCCTCATTTGATGACAGGTCATCCCTGTCCGTAACATGAATGCAGCAATAGCGGCAGTCGAGGTTGCAGCGATACGTTGGTTTTATGACGACATCCATTTTGATGCTATGCTCTATGGATCAGTCTTCAGGAGTATGTGTATGTGCTGCTCAATTGCCCTTTGTGACACAGGCAATGGCTTTCAAAAGCTCCCATCGAAACGCTCCAATCCCCTATTGTCAGCCCAACGCATCGACGCAAATCCGTGCGTCTGCGCACCCGTATGGCTGTGGGGAAGGTGCCTCTCGCCTGCATTCCAACTCAGCGACCGAGTTGCCTCCATCAGGGTGAAGGGCATCAACCCACAGTCGCCAAACCTACAAGGGATTCAATATATCCTTGTCGGGCCGATGCCCTTCAAGCTGGATATACTGAAGTCCCCCCAAAGAGGAATCCGCATGCAGATTTGGCGACTCGAATTCTACCACAATGTGAGCGATGCAATGGCTGGGCGAATCGCTCGAAATTGTTAAACGGCAGCCGCCTTCGGGCGGTCGGGCCGGAGTCACATTAGGGTCTGTACAGTAACGTCGCCTTCAACGAATGCGCCTCACCGCCTGCGCATCCTGCCACCGCGTGGAGGCCGCCCCCGTCCTTGCCTGCAACCAGGGCGGCTGCCACGCCTACGCCCTCCCCAAAGGCTGGGGTGCGCAGGGCTGACGGAACCCTGCCTTCGTCCCTCATTGTCCAAGGCTATATGGTGACCTCTTCGTCGCCTTCCAGCAGAACGGGAACGACGCTTGAGTTGGGCTTTTCTGCGTTCGACCTTATCGCTTTGAGCATATCGGACTGCGATGTGACATTAGTGGCATCAAACTTCTCCACGCAGTTCGCCAGCCACGGCAGCTTGGAGGCCATGGTGTCGAGAACGAGGTTGTAAACCTCGGCATAGCTCATCGCGGACGTCGACAGATATCCTGAGTACTGGTGGTGCTCAAAGCTGTTGGCAGTGAAGAATCGCAGTATCAGCGCGTAGCCCTTGCGGTAGCTTCTCTCGCCGAACTCCTCGACCAACCGCTTGGTGCTGAGGTCGAAGTTTATCATCTTGTAGGTGCGCCGGGCGGCCATCTCAGGCTGCGCTCGCCTGATAGCGCTCCTTGCAGAACTCCTTGAAGTCCTCGATTACGTAGTCGTCCGGATCCGTGCTGTCCTCGGAGTTGAAGTACAGCCAAGTGTCCACGTTGTCCATGAACCAGCCTTTCTTGCCGAGCGTGACCATCGCCAGACCGAAGTTGCCGAAGTCGTCCGGCGAGCCGGTACCGAGGTAGAAGCCGTCACCGTCCTTGGCGAAGCGCAGGTTGTTGACCAGGTAGTCGTCCAAGATGCCGTAAATCCTGTCAAGGCTGTAGCGTCCGCCACGCCTGATCTTGCCCTCGTCCATCTTTATCTGCATCTTGATCATACGAGAATCCAATCCGCTGATGCGTCCGCCTTTACCTCTCCCCCATTCTAGCACCTCTACGCGTTGCTCGGACACGGAGCACGTCGTCATGGATGGCATGCCCAATACACTCTTGGTACGTTTTGACTGGACGCTACAGTTCAGGCCGTCGCCGACAGGGTGCGGAATTTGACTCGGGACTACTATGGATTACATTTTAGTGTTTCCACATCACATTTTTTGTTATACTTTTGTGTGAGGTGATGACATGAAACGTAAAATCGAAGAGACCTTACATGCTTGGAAGGCCACGGAGGACGACATGCGGATGCCTCTCGTCATCCAAGGCGCACGCCAGACCGGCAAGACCTACGCGGCACTGGGACTCGGTCGCGAGAGCTACCTGAACACGGCCTACTTCAACTTCGAGGACACCCCCGCTCTCAAAGGCTTCTTCGAGCGCACGCTCAGGCCTGCCGAGCTCCTGCCGCTGCTTTCGGCGTTTTGCGGCCAGAGCATCCACAGGGGGCAGACGCTCATCGTCTTCGATGAGATACAGGCCTGTCCGCGCGCGCTGACCTCGCTGAAGTACTTCTATGAGCAGGAGCCCGCATACCACCTTGTCGCAACGGGCAACCTGCTGGGGATAGCGCTGAACAGGGAGGACGTCTCGTTCCCTGCGGGGAAGGTCGCCTTCTGCGACCTGCACCCCATGGACTTCGAGGAGTTCCTCTGGGCGCTGGGCGAGAAGCCGCTCGCCGATGCCGTTAGGGAGCACAGCGCGAGGGTGCTTGCCGCGCCGGACGTGCCGGAGAGCTCGTTTCCTCTCCACGCCAAAGGCCTCGCCCTGCTGCGGGAGTACCTCGTCTGTGGCGGCATGCCCGAGGTGGTCGACGCGCGGGTGCGCGACGGACGGCCGGAGATCGTCCTCACCAAGCAGAAGACCATCAATGCCGCCTACGTCGGTGACATGGCCAAGTACGCGACCCCCGACGAGACCATGCGCATCACGCGTGTGTGGGACAGCATGCCCCGGCAGCTGACCAAGGAGAACCGTAAGTTCCAATACAGGGCCATCCGCAGCGGTGCCCGTGCCAGCGAATACGAGACGGCGCTGTTCTGGCTTGAGAAGGCCGCGCTCCTCAACCGCTGCAACAGGGTCTCCCTTGCGGAGACGCCCTTGGTCGCCTACGAGGATCCCGGCTTCTTCAAGGAGTACCTTCTCGACAGCGGCATCCTCGTCTCGCGGTTGGGCATCGCCCCGTCCGAGCTGACGACCGACACGAAGGCATTGGGGGCCTTCGAGGGCATGCTTGCCGAGAACTACGTCATGCAGGCGCTGGTCGCGCACGGCCTCGCGCCCTGCTACTGGGCCTACGGCAATCAAGCAGAGGTCGAGTTCGTCCTGCAGAGGCCGGACGGCACCGTGGTTCCCGTCGAGGTGAAGGCGGGCACCCGCACGGGTTCCGTCAGCCTCGGCACCTACCGCAAGAGGTTCCGTCCGCCTTACTGTCTGCGCGTCACCGCCCAGGACTTCGGCTTCGCGGGCGGCATCAAGGCAGTCCCCCTCTACGCCCTCTTCTGCCTGGAGCTTTAGACGGCTGCCCCAGGGAGGCGCCGATTTATTCATTGCGCACCATCTGACGGCCAATTTGCCCCTGCTCCGCGTTGGAGATGACAGACATTACGCCCCGTAGTGTCTGCCATCTCCGCCTTGACCAGGGGCAAATTGACTCGCCATCTGGTGCACAAGCAATTAATCGGCGCCTCCCTAGTCGAGCGACTCGTAGTCCATGAGGCGGTTCACGTCGAAGACGGTTATCTGGGTGCGGCTGCGCCTGATGACGCCGTCGGTCTCCAGGGTGGTGAGCAGCCTGCTGCAGGTCGTCGGATGTATGTGGAGGAGCTCCGCCAGCTGCTGGATGGTGATGACCGCGTTGACGGTGTGGACGCCCTGCGCGTCGGCCTTGTTGACCGCGCAGAGCTTCCTGAGCCAGATGACGATGCGCTGCATGGACGAGGACACGCCGACATTCGAGATGCGGTGGCCCATCTGCCCGAACGCCATGTGGCACACCAGTATGAACTCGTAGAATATCTCGGGGTCCTGCTGCATGAGGTCATAGAGCTGCTGCTGCGTGAAGGCGAAGACGACGGTGTCCTTCGTCGCGACATAGCGCATCTTGAACCCGCCGGCCAGCGACGCGATGCCTGCATATTCGATGGAGAAGGCGTTGCCTGCGTTGCGGTAGAACAGGGTGGCGGGCTCGCCGTTGGCCTTGATGAAGGAGCAGCGCAGCTGGCCCTTCTCCACATAGTAATAGTAGTAGTCGTCCTTGCCGTCCGACTTTGCGGTGATGTACTCCCCTTTGAAGAGCTTGCGCTTCTTCGCCTGGTCGATATAGGAGCCGATCTTCAGCCGATGGAACGGCATGGTCGGAACCAGGACGGACGTGTAATCCTGTTCTGAAAGCAAGGTACCCACCTCTTCGGTTCCAGCGATGACAGGGCCTGTCCGGGGCATCTCCCCGGACTACGGGGCGTCTGCCCGCCGTTGCAGGCGACGGACACGTGTCCTGCCCCAAGCATCCTCCTTCAGCCGCCTCTCTAACTATAGTATATCCGTTGCCTGCCTGTAATCATAGCCGTCGCGTGGTTTTTCACGCAACGCACGCTATCGAGGCACCCTATCCGAAGCGACCTTGAAAGTTTAAGCGACGCTTCTGGATAAGGGCGGGGGATTTGCGCATACTCCTTGACAGTGGAAGAACGCAGGACCGTGGGCTGCGAACCACCTGGAGCACAGGGCGGCCCGCCCGACACGTGAGAGGAAGGACCGATCATGACCAGACAGGCAATGCTCATCGACCTGGCACGCTGCGCCGGTTGCTGTGGGTGTGTTGTCTCCTGCCAGATGCAGAACAACACGCGCCCCGGCGTGGTGTGGGTGACGGTGGACCGCTGCGAGTGGGACGACTACCCCGACGCACGGCGCACCTATCTCCCCCATTCCTGCATGCAGTGCGACGACCCGCCGTGCGCGTCCGCCTGCCCGACGGGAGCGAGCCATCAGAACGAGGAGGGGGTGACCCTCGTCGACTACGAGGAGTGCATCTGCTGCGGCCAATGCGTGAGCGCCTGCCCCTATGGCGCCCGCCACCTCAACACGACGAAGGAGAACTGGTTCGACGCCGAAACCCCCGCCCCCTATGAGTCCTACGGCGTCCAGCGGGCCGACGTCGCCGAGAAGTGCATATTCTGCGAGGAGCTGCGCGCCGAGGGGCGCCAGCCGGCCTGCGTGGTCAACTGCCCGGGCGCCGCACGCACCTTCGGGGACATCGACGACCCCGAGAGCGAGATAGCCCAGAAGGCAGCCAACGCGAAGCGGGTGGGCACGACCGGCTTCTATTACCTCGAGCCCGTCGGCATGCCCTCCGACATGCTGGCCTCCAAGGTGATGGTGAGCAGCCCGCCCGTCGAGGCGGTCGAGGCCGAGACCGATGCCGAGACCGACGAGGCCCCCAAGACGGCGGCCGCGCCCGGGATAAGCCCTGCCGTCATCGGCGGCGGCGCTGTCGTCGTCGCTGCGGCCGCAGTGGGCGTGGGCGTCGCGGTGAAGAGGTCCAAGGACAAGAAGGCCGAAGGAAACGGAGGTGGCTCGAATGAAGGCTGACACCACAGGGGCTGCAAGGGCCGCAGAGGCCGTCCAGCACGGAAGCGGGCTCTCGCGCCGCAGCTTCGTCGCCGGAGCGGCCGTCCTCGGCACAACGCTCGGCAGCGGCGGCGCCGGCTTCAACATCTTCCATCCCACAGAGGCGTTCGCCGACGAGAACTCCCCCATCGAGATCCGTCGCACCTACTGCGACATGTGCAACCATGTGCCCAAATGCGGCATCAACTGCTACGTTCAGGAGGAGAGGATAGTACGCGTCGAGTCGAGTGCGCCCTACCCCGCGTCCCCTCTCTGCGCCAAGGGCATCGCGAGCCTTCAGGAGCTCTACGACCCCGAGCGGCTGCTGAGCCCTGTGAGACGCACCAACGAGAAGGGCACCGGCTCGCCTGAGTGGGAGACCATCTCCTGGGACGAGGCCTACGCGACCATAGCCGAGAAGCTGGGCGGGATAAAGGAGCAGCACGGGGCGGATGCGGTGCTCTTCTTCTGCGGCGACCCCAAGGAGCCGCGCGGCGCCATGCAGCGCCTGGCGACCCTGTTCGGCTCGTCGAGCTACGGCACGGAGAGCTCGGTCTGCGCGGCCGCCAGCTGGATGTGCGCTCAGATGGTCTTCGGCCAGAACAGCATGGGACAGGACCCCGGCGATGCCACGAAGAGCTGCCTGGTGTGGTCGCTCAACCCCGCCTGGTCGCAGCCCAACCGCTTCAAGGGCTTCATGGCCGCCAAGGAGCGTGGCGTGAAGTTCGTCGTGGTGGACCCCCGCGTCACCCCGCTGGTCTCCGGCGTCGCCGACGTCCACCTGCAGCTGCGTCCCGGCTCGGACGGCGCGCTCGTGGCAGGCTTCATCAACCAGCTCATCGAACAGGACCTCTACGACAAGGACTTCGTCGCGGAGTGGACCGTGGGCTTCGACGAGCTTGCGGCCTACGTCGCCGAGTACACCCCCGAGAAGGTCGAGGAGATAACCTGGGTCCCCGCCGACAGGCTCGTCGAGGCGGCGACCCTCATCGGCACGAACGCCCCCAGCACGCTCGTCACCAGCTCCAAGGGCGGCTGCCATACCACCAACGTGGGGCACTTCCAGCGTGCGGTGTTCATGATACCCGCGCTCCTCGGCTGCCTCGACGTCGCCGGCGGCCTGACGCTCGGCCCCGGCCTGCCCTTCGACTACGCCGCCTCGACCAAGGGCTTCCAGCTCGAAGGCGTCTACGAGGAGCAGGGCTTCCAAGGCAGACGCCATGACAAGGACGAATTCCCGGTCTGGGCGAAGTACTACAAGATGATGCAGACCGTGAACCTGCCCGAGTACGTGAAGGACGGCAAGATACGCGCCGGCGTCCTGCTCGGCATCAACTCCATGATGTGGCCTGACACCCCTCTGTACCAGGAGGCCATCAAGAGCCTCGAGTTCTCGGTCGCCATCGACTACTACATCCGCCCGTGGACCCACGACCTGGTGGACATGGTCCTGCCTGCGGCGATGTGCTACGAGCGGACTGCCGCCCTGTCGATATTCGGACGCAAGATATTCCTGCGCCAGCCTGCTGTCAAGCCTCTGGGCGAGGCACGTGAGGACTGGCAGGTGATCATGGAGATAGGCTGCGCCCTCGGCTACGAGGACGAGTGCTTCGGCGGCAGCGTCGATGGCGCGCTCGAGGAGCTGCTCAAGACCACCGGCCTCGAGGTCACCCTCGACGACCTGCGCAACAACCCCGACGGCTTCGAGGTGCCGGGCCCCGCCCCCGAGGAGCGCAAATACGAGAGCGGCAAGCTGCGTCCGGACGGCCAGCCCGGCTTCGGCACCGCCTCCGGCAAGGTCGAGCTCGTCTCGACCGTGCTCACGGGCCTCGGATTCGAGGGCCTGCCCATCTACGAGGAGCCCGTCCACAGCCCCCTTGGAGGCCCGGCGGAGGATGCGCAGTACCCCCTCGTGCTCAACACCGGCTCGCGCGTGCCCTACTACACGCACAGCAAGCTGCGCGACCTGCCCTGGCTCAACCAGTTCATGCCCGACCCCGTCGTGCGCCTGAGCCCCAAGGACGCCGAGGCGCGCGGCCTGAAGGACGGGGACGACGCGCGCGTGTTCAACATGCAGGGCGAGATAGCGATGAAGGCCGAGGTGACGAACATGGTCATGCCCGGCGTGGTCGACATATTCCACGGCTGGCACCAGGCGGACGTGAACCTGCTCACCACCCGAGACTTCGACCCCATCACCGGCTTCCCGCCGTTCTCGTCAGGCCTCTGCGAGGTCGCCAAGGCGTAGGCGACGCAGGCGGATCCGAAAGGAACGTGAGGCCCCATGAACGTGATTCTCGCCTTGGCGCTCGCAGGCGCGGTCTCACTCGCAGGCGCCCGTGCGCTCAGGCAAAGGCCCCTCGTCTTCTATGCGGGGGCGGCGGCAGCGGTCGTGCTCTACCTGCTCTTCGCGGAGCCGACCCCTGACACGCTTGTCAGGCCGTTCCAAGACCTGATGCAAAAGGGCCAGCTCGGCTTCGCGTTCTTCGTCGTGGTCATGTTCGCAGGAACGCTCAGGAAGGACTCGGCGCTCGGGGGGCGCCTCCTTCCTGTGCGGGGCGAGCTCTCGATACTGGGAAGCATCCTGGTGTGCGGGCATTTCGTCCTGCTCCTAGCCAACTACGCGGGCCTTCTGGGACACTTCTTCCAGCTCAGGGCGAGCCTCATGGTGCCTTTGGCGCTCTCGCTCGCCCTGCTGGCCGTGCTGGCGGTGCTGACCGTGACGTCGTTTCGGAGGGTGCGCTCCGCGATGGATCCCCGCCTCTGGCGGCGCGTCCAGCGCTTGGCCTACCTGTTCTTCGGCCTCGTCTACCTCCATATCCTGGGCTACCTGCTCGTCCCCGCGCTCCAAGGGGCCGCAAACGCCCGCCTCTCGATAGCCGTCTACAGCGTCGTGTTCGCCTGCTATGTCGCCTTGCGCATCCGTGCCGCCATGAGGAGTGGTGCGACGCGTGAGGCACAAGGAGCGGAAGTGAAGGTGGGAATGCACTGAACGATGCATCGCACGTCCCGGGGCCTCAGCGCTGGAGCAGCCAAAGAACCTCGCGTTCACCCATGGAGCCCGCCACGGGCGCAGCGAAGGGACCCTCCGTCCGAGACAACACGGGTATTCGCGCTCCCCCTCGGCCAACCTATGCGGAACAAGGCCTCTTCGCTGTGCCCGTGGCAGGCTTTGCCGAAGCGACAGGTATGACAGGACAGATGTTGTCAGTAGCCTGCCGCCCGCTACAGTTCCTACACCCCCACGGATACCCCTCTGTCATTCCGAGCCCCGCTGCCGTCCCGGCCCCCGCTGCCGTCCCGGGCCCCGCTGCCGTCCCGGGCCCCGCTGCCGTCCCGGGCCCCGCTGCCGCCCCGGGCCCCGCTGCCGCCCCGGGCCCCGCTGCCGCCCCGGCCCCCGCTGCCGTCCCGGGCCCCGCTGTCATCCCGGGCCCCGCTGCCGTCCCGGGCCCCGCTGTCATCCCGGGCCCCGCTGTCATCCCGAGCCTGCCGAGGGATCCTCGACCGCGCCAGCGGTCGACCGCAGGCCGAAGGGCCCTGCGACCTGCGGTTGGACACTGCGTGTCCAAAGATTCCTCGGCGGAGCTCGGAATGACAGTGGGGTGCGAACGGTAGCCCGCGACAGGAAGTTGAACGGTGACAGGGGTCGGTCGTTTCGTATCAGAAAAGCGCTGTGGTATCATAGAGGAGTTCCCATGCAGGGTCAGGAGATGCGAATGGCACTTATCTCACAGTTCTTTGGTATCTTATTAAAGACCATAATCCCCCGCATTTTCACGCGTATTACCAAGGAGCCAAGGCAACCTTCCTGTTCACAGGAGTGATCTTGAAGGAAGGCAAGGAGAAGATACCGCCAAAACAGAAGACGCTGATCAAGGCTTGGGCGCTTTTGCATGAAGACGAGTTGAGCGCAAACTGGTATTTGGCTCAAAACTCCGGCGTGCCGTTTACAATAAAGGGCTTGGAGTAAATGATGGCCAGACGAGAGTGGAATCCCGACATCGACCTTCTGAACGTTACGGCGACGGACGACTATCATTTACGCATCGAGTTCACCGACGGCACAAAGGCCGTCTACGATGCAGGTCATTTGGTGGACAAAGGCGTGTTCAAGAAGTTTGAGGACATCGATTTTTTCAAGAGGGCACATATTGCCTTCGGTACCGTTGTTTGGGATGAAATGCTGGACATGGCACCCGAGGCCCTCTATGAGGACTCGATCTTGTCTGTCGGTTGAACGAAACACACTTGACGCGCCCCAACAACCTCTGAGGGCAAGCCCGGCCAAGGGGCTGACCCTGCCCTCAGCGCAGTATCCGAATCTGCTCCTCGACCGCACGGATGATCTCCTGTTGGGAGTGCACCCCGATCTTGCGGTAGATGCTCTTGAAGTGGGACTTTGCCGTCTCGTCCGAGATCACCAGTTTCTTGCCGATATAGGAACGGTCGTGCCCGCGCGAGAGGAGGACCAGCACCTCGGTCTCACGTGGGGAGAGGCGGTTGGCGGCGGCGACCTGCATGCACGCACGCCTGAAAGCCGAGACCGCATCGCCTTCCTCAAGGGGCTTCAGAAAGCCCCAGCCCGTCTTTGCGGAGGTGTCGCCGAAGGAGAACAGGGCGATCAGGAGAATCGTGAAGATGGCCAGGGAACAGAAGGTGCCCATCTGGAGAGGCTCCAGGACCGCTATCATCCCAGCGCTGAGAGCAGAGCCGAAGAACTGGCCGAACTGTATGGAGGAGAGGCCCCAGCAGACGACCCATCCTTCCGGGACGTCCCCACGCCGTGCCAGCACCGGCCAGATCGCCCAGAGTATGATGTAGAAATACTGGTAGCCGAGCTGGTGGAAGCCGGCGCCCACGAGGGCGAAGGGGGATTCCCACGGCAGGAAGATGAAGCAGGCGGCCATGAGCGGCAGGGCTATCTGGTAGGTGAGGCGGTCGAAGTCCATGCGGAAGACGACCGTGGTCACATACAGGGCGATGGACCCGAGGCACACGGCGGCGATGAAGACCAGGTCGCGCATCTCGATGACGGCAGTCTCCTCCAAGGCGAACAGGCCCTTCATGATGCCGTAGAAGAAACCGAAAAACAACGAGATGGCGATAAGGCGCACCGGCGGCCTTTCCTTCAGCCGCACCTTGACCGACGTGACGAAGGAGACCGTGCGGCGGGGATCGCTGCGCTTGGCACGGATCAGGCAGCAGATGCTGATGAGGGGCAGCGACGCGGCGAATATCTGTGCGGCATCGGTCGGCACGAAGGCTATGAGGAGATAGACCATGCTGCCTAAGACCATGGCCGGAACGGCACGGAGGATGGTCTGCCGCGAGCCGAGCGAAGCGAAATACTCGCCCCAGAAGGCAAAGAGGCCCGCCGAGCCGAAGCCGGTTATCACGGCTCCGATGGGATAGGTGACGGTCGAGGCCGTGCCCATCATCGTGATGAACGGATGCGACACCATCAGGGTCCCTGCGACCTTTATGGCCGCGCACAGCCAATAGGCCGCCACCTTGTCCCCCAAGGGGTTCTTGAAATAGGAGACCAGCAGAAAGACGACCAGCCCGCACGCGTTCGCCAACAAGGAGAGCGTCCAAAGCGGCTCCAAGGAGAACAGCCCGCCGCCCAGGCCGGCGATCAGCGGGCCTTCGCTGTAGAACAGCGAGCTCCAGAACAGGCACCAGACCCAAGCCCAATGCGCCGCAAAGCCCACCACGCTTGACGCGTGCCTCAGAACACCCAAACGTCCTCCTCGCACCTGTCCTCCCGGTAGTCCGCTCTGGGAAGCGCCGATTGATTGCTCCATCCTTGCTCCATGCTACAGAAGACCGTGGACATCCCATCCCCCGCCGAGGGGGATTTTCGGATTCCCCCCGCTATTGGTAGGGGGAGCGGCAGGGGCCACCCTATAGTCGTCAGGGAAGCGCCCTGGCAGAGGGTGCCCGGTAGAAAAGGAGGAGCGTATGCAGACAGACAGGAAAGAGGCCGCCACGCACGGGCCCAGCGGCCCCGTGCGGCACGCACGGCCCGAGGAGACGCCGCCCGCGGAGGGTCGCGCAGGGGTCTCCCGCCGCGACTTCGTGGTGGGCGGCGCGGCGGCGGCGGCGATGGCGGGGGTCGGCGGCGTCCTCGTCGGCTGCCAGGGGACGGAGGAGCAAGGGGCGCAGGGCCCTGCGGGAGACCCGTCCGTCGCGACCGTCGGGGAAGAGGGGGTCTGGCTGCCGTCGTCCTGCAACGGCTGCTTCAACTCCTGCAGCATCCTCGGACGGGTCGTCGAGGGGAAGCTGGTGGAGATCAAGGGCGACGACCGCAGCCCCGCCGGATGGGGCCATCTCTGCGGCAAGGGCCTGGCCGGCATCCAGCAGCTCTACGACCCCAACCGCATCACAAAGCCCCTGAAGCGCACGAACCCCGAGAAGGGCGTGGGCATCGACCCCGGCTGGGAAGAGATCAGCTGGGACGAAGCCTTGGACCTCATCCTGGAGAAGCTCGAGGAGCAACAGGAGAAAGGCCTGCCCGTCATCGTGTTCGCGCTGATCACCAGCATCATCTCCTGGATAGACTCGATGAACTGGATCGGGTCGAACGGCAACATCCCCGTGCCGATCAAGGCAGACATCTGCGGTGCGAACATCCATAGCATCAGCCAGCTCATGACCAGCGGCGGCAACGCCCTTCCCGACTACACCAACGTCAAGTACCTGATGCAGTTCGGCACCCAGGCAGGCATAGCCACGCGTCACGGCACGAGCGTCACCGCCAAGATCTTCGCCGAGAGCAGGGCGAAGGGTGCCAAGCTCGTCAACTTCGACCCGCATATGTCGGGCGCGGCCGAGAAGGCCGACGAATGGGTGCCCCTGCGTCCCGGCACCGATGCCGCAGTCGCCCTTGGGATCGCGAACCTGCTGGTCAACGAGTACGACCTGTGGGACAGGGAGTTCATGACCGAGCGCTCCAACGGCCCCTCGCTGGTGGACGTGGAGACGGGCCGCATCGTCCGCGACCCCGATGACGGCAACAAGGCCCTCTACATGGACACGACGGACGGCACGCCCCGCAGCTACGACCGCTGTGCCGCCCCGGCGCTCGAGGGCGACTTCGAGCTCGACGGCAAGAAGCTCAGGACCGCCTTCAGCCTCTTCCGGGAGCACATCGCCACCTACACGCCGGAGCACGTCGAGCAGATATCCACCATCCCGGCCGCGACGCTGCGCCGCATCGCCCGGGAGTTCGGCGAGGCGGCATGCATCGGACAGACCGTCGAGGTCGACGGCCTCACGGTGCCCTACCGCCCTGCCGCCGTGGACTCGTTCTCCGGCGTCTCCCGCCATAAGCACGGCTTCCATGCGCACTGGGCCATCCTCCAGCTCAATTTGCTGGTCGGCTCCATCTTCGCCGTGGGCGGCTACCTGAGCTATTACGCCGAGAACAAGCGCGGCTTCTACGAGGGCGACCCCGGCCACACCTGGGAGTATTCGATCTGGGAGGAGGACGGCCTCATCGAGGACCTGGCCATGGCGCATGGGTACCCGCACCAGGAGTCCTACTACCGGAAGATACGCGAAAGCGACATGATGCCGACGACCGAATGCCTTGAGGAGCTCACGCCCCTCTCCATAGACCAGCACTTCGGCTACATCTCGCAGGTCCAGCCCGAGGTCTATAACACCACGCCGTCCGAGGTGGCCTTCTGCATGGCCTCCAACCCCCTGAAGAACTGGTGCAACCACGACTATCAGGCGAAGCTGCTGGCCTCCTTCAAATGGGTGTGGGGCATGGACATCTATCTGAACGACTCGTCCTATTATTACGACCTCGTCATACCCGAGCCCTGTTACCTTGAGCGCTACGACCCGCTGCCGCTGTCCTTCAACAACCATCGCCTGCCGGGCCTGAAGGAGGTCCCCTTCACCGTGCTCGGGCGCCAGCCCATCGTCCCTGCGAAGGACGACTGCCCGTCGGCGCTCGACGTCTTCGGGGCCCTGGCCGAGAAAGCCGGGAGGACCGAGGCCTTCGCGGGCGCACTCAACGAGTACTACCAGCTCACCGACGAGCACGCGCTGAAGCCGGGCGAGAAGATCACCGCCGAGCGGGTCTGCGACGCGGCCCTGAAGTCCCTGGCGGGAGAAGGTCGCGGAGTGGAGTGGTTCCGCGAGAACGGCGTGTGGACGCGCGAGCGCAGGGCCGACGAGGTGTACGTCTTCGCGGCGGGCCGCCCGGGACGCATCCCGCTGTACTTCGACATCTTCTTCGAGGCAAGGGAGAAGATCCAGGCGGCCGTGGACAAGCTCGGCATCTACTGGGAGCTCGAGGACTACGTCCCGTTGGCGGACTACATGCCCTGCGTCGACTTCGCCATCGAGGATCCCGACTACGACACCTATCCGATCTACTGGACCAACGCGATCAACACCGACACCTGGCAGGTGGAGAACGCCTGGATCGACGAGATAAACCTGGCGGACGACAGCACGTACTTCCTGGAGGTCAATGCCGGCGTCGCGAAGGCCAAGGGCATCGCCAGCGGCGACAAGGTGCGCCTCTCCAACCGCGAGGGCGACGTCGTCGAAGGCGTGGCCGTGGTCACGGAGCTGGTGCACCCCGAGTGCGTCGCCGCCATAGGAGGCCACCTCAACTCCCGCTCCCGCTACGAGCCTATCGCGCTCGGCAAGGGCACGGCGGTGAACCATCTGGTGCCTGCGGGCGACCCCAAGCGCATGGAGTACATCGGCCAAGGCGTCGACCAGTGCGTCCGCTGCAAGCTCGAGAAGATATAGGGAGGCTGATCCTCATGGCATATGGCTTTGTCATCGATCTTGAGAAGTGCGTCGGCTGCCACGGCTGCTCGGTCGCCTGCAAGGGCTCCAACGGCACGCCTCCCGGCGTGACCCGCTCGAAGGTCGTGCGCTCGTCCGAGGGGAGCTACCCCGACGCGAAACGTGTCATCCGTCCCATGCTCTGCATGATGTGCGAGAACCCGCCGTGCGTGGCGGTCTGCCCGGTCGAGGCGACCTATGCGCGCGAGGAGGACGGCATCGTCGTCATGGACAAGGAGAAGTGCATCGGCTGCAAGCTCTGCATGGACGCCTGCCCCTACGAGGCGCGCTACTATATCGAGGAGGGCGGGTACTTCGAGGACGGCCTCAACGAGTACGAGGAGCTCGCCTATGCGGACATGCCCGCCAAGGCGGTCGACAAATGCGACTTCTGCATCCAGCACAGCGGCGGCGGGACGCCCGACCCCGTCTGCGTGAAGGCCTGCATGGCCGAGGCGCGCCACTTCGGCGAGCTCGAGGACATGAGGCGCATGGCACAAGAGCGCGGCGGCGACGTGTACCTGAAAGATGCAGGCACCGGGCCACGTGTCTTCTATCTGCCGGTGGTATAAGGACGCTTCGAGAAGTGTCCTTGGATCGCACCCCCGGAGCGCAGGCAGAGACCTACCTTGACAACGCGGCGACCACGAGGCCCTACCCCGAGGTCGTCGATGCCGTCGCCGAGGCGCTGGCCGAGAACTGGGGGAACCCCTCTTCTGTCCACCACAAGGGCAAAGACGCAAAGGCCGTCCTCGAACAGAGCCGTGCGCGTATCGCCGATGCCCTTGGCGTCGAGCCGCCCGAGGTCTACTTCACCTCGGGCGGCACCGAGGCCAACAACCTTGCCATCTCCGGTGCCTGTCTGGCCCATGGCCGCACGCTCGACCGGGCCTGCGGCCATGCCTGTGGCCCGTTGCACGGCCCTGCCTGCGGCCCGCCACACGGCCTTGCGGCGGGCGCCCTCGTCACCTCGACGCTCGAGCATCCCTCTGTGACCAAGACCGTGCGCGGCCTCAAGCGCACAGGCTGGGACGTCGGCTACGTGGACATGAGGGACGGACATCTCGACCTCGAGCAGCTCAGGGGCCTGCTCGACGGCAGGACGGCCCTCGTGACGATGATGCGCGTCCACAACGAGCTCGGATGGCTCTATCCCACCGAGAAGGTCGCGCGCCTGCGCGACGAGCACGCGCCCCAAGCGCTCCTGCATGTCGATGCCGTGCAGGCCTTCGGCAAGCTCGACTTCAGACCTAAAGAGCTCGGAGCCCAGATGGCAAGCATCAGTGCGCACAAGATCGGCGGCCCCAAAGGCGTCGGCGCACTCTATGTCGAGGCGGGCACGCCGCTGTTCACGACCGCCTTCGGCGGCGGGCAGGAGCGCGGCCTGCGCTCCGGCACCGAGCCGCTGCCGCTGATCGCGGGCTTTGCGAAGGCCGTGGAGCTCACGATGTCACAGCGCGAACAGACGCATGCCCACGTGACGGCGCTTAAGGCATACCTGCTGGAACGCCTGAGCGGGCGCTTCCCGCAGCTCCGGGTGAACTCGCTGCCCAGCGGGTCGCCGTATATCGTGAACTTCACGTTGCCGGGCATCCAGAACGAACAGGCCCTGAGGCTCCTTGACAGCCACGATGTCTTCGTCTCGGCAGCAGCGGCCTGCACGTCCAACCACACGACCGTCCCTGCAGGAACCTGGCGCAGGAAGCACCCGTTGGTGCTGGAGCTGGCAGGCGTCCCTCCTCCTCTGCACAGGAGCACCTTTCGCGTCGGACTCTGGCACTCCAACTCCAAGGCAGACATCGACCTGCTCGTCGAGTTGCTCTCAAGCGAGACGCCTGACGAATCGCCGGGAGGCTGACACAACAGGGCCTCGGCACCTCGCACAGGACTCCTATACGGCAGACTGTGCCCGAGAGGCTGAAATCCTCGGTTATCTGGCTAAAGGCCGAACTGAGCCATACGTCAGAGAGCAGCTCTGGCTGTCGCGCTCAACCGTAAGTACGCGCGTGAAACACATCTGCCAGAAACTAGAGAAACAGGAGACCATCAGCTTGCCTTGTGTTCCCGCATCCTAACCAAGCCCAGCCGCTCCTTCAGATAAGTCTCGGCATCGCCAAGGTCATAGTCGACCTGCTGTGTGTAGTAATCGAGCAGATTCTTCGCCACCCAGAACACCTGTCTCTCGGTGCCGTTGCCGCCCTCCCCGACAATGCGCTTCCAAGCGTTGGTCCAATCCTCCGCGAATACCGCAGGATCGCCGGAGACGAGTGCTTCTCCCTCCGCAGGAACCCAGACCGTCGTGTCCATGTCCCCTAGCATCGCGCCAAGGTTGTCATAGTACTCATCTGTAGAGAAGTAATACTCCTCCAATACCTTGTAGACCTGCAAATACGCATCCACACTGTTCATGATTTAGCCTCCAAGAAGGTCCAGTCTGTCCTAGGCGGCGCATTTACCCCCGCGTTCTGGACGATGCCTTGCCTGACCTCCACCCAGACCTGCTTGTTGTCGCCGATATCCTTGACATACCACCTGTTGCCGTTAGGCTTTGAGCCTCTGTAGTTCTTATTGTCGTTGGCAGTTGTCAGTATCAACTCGCGGTTCGAGGCGTTGTCTGGAACATGCCCCTCCCGCTCGCTAAAAATATGCTTGATTTGAGGGTAGTTTGCAGGAAAGACATTGCTCTGGACATGCGGGAAAACGCTTCTTCCGCCCATGGGTCAGGCCCCGACGACTCTTGTTGCCTGAGCTACGCGCCGGGTTCTCTGGTATGGCACTTCGATAAAGTCCGCATACTCGTACATCTCGTCGTATGCCTCACCGTAGCAGACAACGATCCTGGGATGGATTCTCTCGCTCATGGCTTGGAAACCCCTCATGAAAGACCATCTATGGGATTCAGTGCCGAGCGTGGAAACTGCAACTACTGCACCTTCCTCTATGCCATCGAAGCAAAAATCGAAGCTGCTCTTGTCGTTCCATGACACCGAGGGGATCACCGTAAGGCCCATACTTTGCCACAAAGCGCCGCACCAGCGATTCTTGAAGGTATTGAATATCTGAAGCGCAGGCACGATGCCGGAGTAAAGGCTGAAGTCTGGCGTCATAACCTGACGATACTGGCCCAGCTCTCCGACATAGGCTTCAGGTTTTTTCCAGACCTCGTCAAAACGGTTGTCGTACTCAAAGAAGTGAACGGTGGCATCGGTATCCTGCGTCTCGGCTTTCACGATGCTGCTGAACCTGATGAGCTTAAAATCCTCCAACATGATGTCTTGCCTGCAAACCAGCGGCATGCCGAACCTTCCGCTTGTAGGGAAGCGTTTGATGAAAAAGGGCTCGAGTGTCTCTTCCAGTGTTTGCATGGGGGGAATTATACTATCCGTTATCTCGACAGACAAGTCGTCGTCGCGTCGCCACAGCTCGTGCGTGCACCAAATCAAGAGGTGCGGGTCTTGCATCTTGCCAAATTGTCTGTCGGTTGAACAGAACGCCCTGAGGCACCCCGACGATCGCTGAGACGGCCAAGGGGCTGCCCTGCCCGACATGTCAGGGGGACAGAGGAGCGACCGTCCCTGCGGGGAGCTTGAGCAGTATGCTGGAACCGATAATCCCTTTGCCAGCATCTTTCAGGAACAGGAAGGTCGAGGTCGTGGTGTTCCCACATGCCGAACAGCAAGCCCGACCGAAGAAGCGGCACACAGCCTTCGGCTCGCTGCACGGCTACGTGAGACCAGGCCTCATTGATTTGGAGAAAGGCGCTTTTGCGAAAGCGGTGACAGGCAAACAGACAGATAGCTGATGCCGGCTGCCTCCTTCGATATATCCTCAACGATGTCGAAGAACAGCCCAACGAAGCAAAGGCCGTCTTGGACTTCGGCACTGTCTCAATACCGGTCGAGGTGATAGCCGAGGCAGTCTATGTGCTCGGTCGATTGGTTGGGCCGTAGACGGACTATCTGGATGACACGGGTGAGCGCAGGCGCTAGAACCGCCAATCCTCCCGAATACCTATACCCCATTGACCGCATTCTTGCCAGCAACGTAGCCGTAGTACATACACAGCGAGTGGCTGAGACCCTTGAATGCTATGGGGTACTGCACGGCATAGCGGTTGCCCTGGATGTTTCCGGCTGCGTACAGACCAGGAATGACCTCGCGCTCGTTGTTGTACACGCGGCACTCCTCGTCGCTTTCCAGACCGCCGAGACAGACAAGCAAAGGCGAGACGCCGCCGCTGGCACCATAGTACGGCGGGTTCTCAAGAGGAAACATCCGGGAGGCTTTCTTGCCAAAGTCTTCGTCATAGCCGCTGCGAGCGAGCGCGCTGTAACGCTCGATGGATTTCAGGGCCTCGTCAACGTCGATACCGCCGCCCAACGCCTGCAGCAGTTCCTCCAAACTATCCGCCTTAAAACAGCTCCCACCCGCGACCGCATCATCAAGCTCTTTTCGTGTCAGAGCGCCATCGGGATTGTTGCTTGCAGGCTTTTCGCCCATCACATAGCAGATGTTGCCATGCGAGGCAGGAAAGAAGGGCACCTGCTCGGCCCATTTGGAATCCCAGATCATCCAAGTGGTTCTGTCGGGCTGCATTTCCAGTTGATTCTCTATCTGTTGCCCGGGCACGTCCTCGTTCATATAGCGCTTGCCAAACTTATTGAGCTGGATAAACGGAGAAGTCCCCATAATACCGCTGACCGAAGCCTGAATGTCGAGACCGCTGGTGCCCTGATCGGCAGTGTTTCCCTTGTTGGCGCCCATCCAGTGGATCATCGGGGCGTGATGCTGCTGGATGGCGGCTCCAATCCAAGCGCCCATCTTCAGACCATCGCCAGTATTGGTGGGGTTGCCCTCAACATCAAAGTTGATCCAAAGGTTGGGCACACCGTTCTCGGCGACCTCCGGGCAATAGTAGTTGAGGATGTCCAAATTACTGGAATACTCCCCACACGACAAAACAACGCCCTTACGGGCTACCACCTTCTTGTACGCGCCGCTGGCGGCATTGCGCACATAGCAACCCACGCAGCGGCCTCCGTCCATGATGAGCTTCTCAACAAAATGACCATAGTAGGGAATGGCATCGTTGTATTGACCAGCAACGAACTCCATGTTCTTATCAAGGAGCACCTTGTTCTCGGGCTCGACACGCAATGACGCCGGGATGCTCGGATGCCGCTCCTCTTGCCAGTGATACGCCTCCGGCAGCGGCAGGTAGGTGGGCGAGATATACAGGTCGCGCTCAGATTCGGGGATTTCGGAGAAGGAGTCCGAAGCGATATAGATGCCCGGCTTGACATTGAGCCACCAGTCAAACACAGGTGCATTGTTCTTTGCCCATCTGGAAAGGATGGCTCGCTTGGCAAGATAGGCCATCTCATCCATCTCGTGTTCGGTGATGTAATCGGGGTCAAGACCATCGCGCCCCCATTCTTTCATCATGTCGCCATTGACGACGGCGTACTCACCGCTGCGCGCCTGTGGCGAATCGGCCTTTTCAAAGGCCGCGACCCGTGCACCTTCCTCTGCGGCGGAGCGAAAAGCAGCCACACCTGCCGTGCCAAGACCGCAGACGACGACATCGACATCGACCTCCTCCTCAATGTCCACATCGGCAATTTGGGGTTCTGCGGGAAGCCAGGGCAGCGTGCTGTCTGCGGCAACCCCGCCGGAGGATATACCTGAGCTTGTGACATCGGTGTTGGCATCGTCAGAACCCGATTCAGTGCCGCTGCCAGCAGCTTGAGGCGAGCATCCCGCAACCGTTCCGACGATTCCAGCAGCAGCCAAAACGCCTGCACCGGACAAAAACGTCCTCCGGTCGATACTGTATTGATTTTTCTCGCTCTCTTTCATGTTTTAGTTCACCTTCCTATTTTTCCTCTATCAGTTGGTCATTACGTCAGCTATGCCTTCAGGTACTTGCCCAGTTCGTAGCCAAATGTCATGCAGCGCCCGTGTGAGCAGCCGACTATGTAGAGCGGATAGTCGTTTGCAAACAGCTCGCCCTGTACGTTGCCGACGGCATAAAGGCCCTCAATGACTCCCCCGTCTTTGTTCAACACCTGGCTGTCAACATTGACTTTCAAGCTGCCGGGAACAGTGAGGAGCGAGGCGCCAACCTTCAACCCAATGAATGGGCCGTCTTTGGCTGGCTTGAGCTGCTCAACCGGTTTACGGAAATCGGCATCTTCGCCAGCGGCGCAAAAACCGTTATAGCGATCCATGGTGCCCCTGAACGTAGCAGGATCGACATCCATGGCCGTTGCAAGGTCTTCGAGAGTGTCGGCCTGCCATGCGATTTTCGAGTCAATATAGCCCTGGATCTGGCCCATAGCTGCGTCTTTGTCCTCGAACCCGTCCCAGAACACACCGCCTCCGCCGGCCTCCAGGCTTTCCAGGTAATAATCATGCCAGTTGCTGTCGAGAATCCAATAACAGGAATAATCGGTCTGTTTCATGATGTTCAGGGTGCGCCCTTGCATCCAGATGCCCTCGTTGAAGAAGCGCTCGCCCTCGTAGTTGACTGCGGGGAAGCATCCGGGCGACATCTGACAATACTGTTGGGGATGCATCATGGTTGGGAGCGGCAGGTTTGGCAGTTGGGCACCAACCCAAAGTCCCATCTTCAGACCATCACCGGTGTTGGCACCGATGGGGAAATAGATGTTGCGACCGTTCTCTACCAACGGTGCAGCTATCGGAGCATAGGCCTCGACCATATCCAAGTTGCCGCCGATGTCGCCGGTGGCCAAGACGACGGCTTTGCTGGCGCTGTACCGCACGTAGCCTTCTTCGGTTTCACAGATGGCACCAACCACCTTGGCACCATCTTGCACCAACTGCACAGCTGGGCTGCTGAAAATGAACTCGGTTCCCCTGGCTTCGGCGTCTGCTCTCATCCAATTGCCGACAGCGTTGATGTCCGGCTGCATCACGCCATCTATCATCGAGAGAACCATATGCGCACATTGCGCCTCGGGATAGGTCTTGCTTTTGATGGCATGGTTGCCGGAGAGAACGGTCAAGGCGCCGTTGGCATCAGCCTTGTCCAATACCCAGTTGATGGCATCGGGACTGGCGTCCATAAACTTGGTCACCAGTTTTTCGTTGGCACGATTGCCGCAGGTGCGGTTCCATTCTTCCTGAGCGAAGGCTTTGTCAACGGTAGAGTCTTGCTGTTCCATCATGCGCGAGTTCGAAGCACCAAATACATAGGTACGCAGGCCCAGACCCTCGGTTTTCTCAACCAGCTTGACCTTAAGTCCGTTCTCGGCAGCCGAACAGGCTGTGCAGCACCCAGCGATACCACCGCCGATAACCAATACCTCGGTCTCAACCGTGCGAGCGATGTCAGTAATCGGCTCTGGCGGTGTTTCTCAGGCATAGCCTTCGGCACCGCTGGAACCTGAACTGCCCAGCCTCTCGGATTCGGCGGATTGCCCCGATGTTTGAGGAGCACAGCCTGACAATGCTCCGATCAGACCAACAGCCGCAAGGCCACCCGCACCCGACAAGAATGCCCGTCTGTCCATTCCTTTATCCTCGATTTGTCGTTCCCTCATTTTCTCCTCCTCATCATTTGAATGGGCCAAAACAAGGAGAGTTTAAGCAGCGAGTCATCAGGATGAATCACTATCCGCATGGCATTGGCTGCGAATAGTCAAAAATCACCATTCGATGGTGATGCCGCGAAGGCTATAATTGCCGACACACGCAAAGGACAGTGGATGAAACGACCTGCGTTCTTGCTCAACTTTGAGAGTTTTCAGCCCGCATCTTTAGGGATGGGGGTTCTTTGCGCTTGGATTTACTCGTCTTTCTTCACCGCGACTTTTGCTCCGCAAGACCTCCATGAGTTGTCATTGTTCAATTCCTATTGGTTGTTTTTTAACCTTGGGGCGTTTGTAGGCTTTGGCTTCTTTATCTTCTCAGAAAGGCGGCTTGGTGAGCTTGCGCTCAACAGCCATACGCAGTTGGCCGCCGCACTGCTCATGGTTTTCGGCACACTCCTGATGGCTCTTGGCAGCAACAGCACTCAACAGCAATTGATTATTGGGGGATGTGTTGGCTCGGGTGTGGCCGGACTGGGGAGCGTGCCATTGCTTATCGCCTGGGGCTCCGCATTCAGAAGCGTCAGCGCTGGGCAAGCTGAGATTGTCATCCCTCTCAACATACTGATCTCGATGATCATAACTGCGTTTATGTGCCTCACCGCAGGCTGGCTGTCCATAGCGCTTGCGGCAATCTTTCCTCTTCTCTCACTCGTCCTTTTGAGGCGCTTTATCAGACGAAGCGCCAAATCTCAAAACGAGTCGAAGGCTGTCAGCAGGCCAGCGGGCAATCAAGCAAGCAAGCCTCGTGTTTGGAAACTCTTGCTCCTGATTGTAGTGTTTTGGGTGGCATTCACCGTATCACGCGATTATGCCCTGACATCGATCCTAGAATCACTCTGGATGTTTCTTGCCGTCTTTAGCATCGGCGTTGCGGCGGCGGCGATTACCGTCATCGTCTACCTCTTTTTTTCTCGCAAAGTATCCTCCCATTCAATCCTGCAAATAGTTCTGCCCCTCAGCTGCGCAAGCTTGTTGCTTGCGCCAATAGCAGGCGAAAGGTTTTCTGTTCTGATCTTTATCTTGAGTTTTGTCGCGCTCACCAGCTTTGATTCATATGCCTGGATTACAGCCGTGTCGCTTACCCGCGAGGACAGGCTCACCTGCACAGCGGGAATCGGAAGACTCAGGTTTGCTGTTCAGGCCGGCGGGTTCATCGGAGTTATTCTCATGCTGCTCCTCCCTGAAGCCCCCATGAGCATGGCATTTACGTTGATAGCCTTGGCTTTGATAACCACAGCCATGGCAGCGCTTGGCGCCTCAGAAACAGGAGGCCCATCCAGCGAAAACGATGCGAAAACAATCGGCTACCCAGCAAGGAACGAACCGGATACAACCTGCATAGCAATCGGTGCTCAGCACGGTCTCTCTCGCAGGGAGCAGGAGGTGCTGGTTTTTCTTGTCAGAGGCAGAGACGTGCCCTATATTCGTGAGACCTTGTTCATCTCAAGAAACACCGTGAACACTCACATCAAGCACATCTACAACAAGCTCGGCATCCATTCCAAGCAAGAACTGTTCGACCTGGTGGAGAAGATGACGGGATAATCAGAGATCTGAGATACCTGTCTTTTAGTGCACCCCCTTCACGGAGCTGCCTCTAATCCAGTACAGTGGTGGCCATGAATGCCCCGTCGAACGTGATTCCGCCGCGCCTCTGTAGCCAGGCCTGCTACTTCGCCTGGCACATCTGCCTGCTCTTCGTCCCCTTCCTCGCCTATTCGCTGGATACCGCCTTTCTGGTCGTTGTCGTGGGGAGGCTGGCGTTCCTGGCCGCCGAGGCCGCCGGGCTTGTCCTCGGGCTGTCGATCGAGCGCAGGCGCCCCGGCTGGGCCTGCGGCGCAAGGCCTCT
>JAISGJ010000026.1 GCA_031263105.1 Coriobacteriales bacterium | reverse complement strand
GCCGCCCTCGGGCGGGCGCGGGCGGGGGGGGCGGGGCGCGCGGGGCGGGGGGGGGGGGGGGGGGGGGGGGGGGGGGGGGGGGGGGCCCAGGCTCGGAACGACAGTGAAGGTGCTTCCTTGGAGAATGCTGTAGGCATGTCGGATTTTGTAAGGAGAAACGTGATGTTTGAACAGGCGTTGGACAAGGCGGAGGTGCTCATCGAGGCGCTGCCTTGGATAAAGGAGGCCACGGGCAAGACCGTCGTCATAAAGTACGGCGGTGCGGCGATGGTCGATGACGAGCTGCGCGAGAACGTGATGAGCGACATCGTCCTCATGAAGCTCATCGGGATAAACCCCGTCATCGTCCACGGGGGCGGCAAGGACATCACACGCCTGTCCGAGCAGCTCGGCCTGCCGGTCGCGTTCAAGGACGGCCTGCGCGTCACCCCGCCCGAGGTCATGGACATCGTCAAGATGGTGCTCGTCGGCAAGGTGAACCAGGAGCTGGTCGCCCAGCTCAACGGGCATGGGCATATCGCGGTCGGCCTCAACGGCGCGGACGGCCATATCGTCAAGGCCGAGCAGGTCTCCGAGGAGCTCGGGCTGGTCGGCAGCGTGACGGCCATCGACACGACGCTTATCGCCGATCTTGTCACCAACGACTACATCCCTCTCATCGCCAGCGTCGCGGTGGGCGCGGACGGCCGGTCCTACAACGTGAACGCCGACGTGGTCGCCGGGGAGGTCGCTGCGGCGATCGGCGCGCACAAGGTCATCTTCCTCACCGACGTGGACGGCCTGTACCGGGACTTCTCGGACAAGGGCTCGCTCATCTCCCGGCTCAGCCTCGCCGAGGCCCGAGCGCTTCTGGAGGAGGGGCAGCTCGCCAAGGGGATGCTCCCCAAGTTGCAGTCCTGCGTGAAGGCGCTTGCCTCCGGGGTCTTCCGTGCGCACATACTCAATGGTACGATTCCCCATGCACTGCTCATCGAGGTCTTTACGGACGAGGGGATAGGGACGATGATCGTGCCGGACGAGGACGGGCTGTCCAGAGGCGGCTTTGTGGCGGCGCCGCTCGACAACCTCGCAAGCAAGCTCCATGGATAGCGCCCCCGACGGGCAGAAGGAGACGGTATGTCACTTCAAGAGGAACAGAGGCTCGATGCGGCCTTCCTGATGCAGACCTACGGGCGCAAGCCGGTCGAGTTCGTGCGTGGCGACGGCATCCGTCTGTACGACGACACGGGCGCCGAGTACCTCGACTTCCTTGCGGGGGTCGGCGCGGTGAGCGTCGGCCATACGAACCCCCGGGTCGTCAAAGCCATCCAGGGGCAGGCGGAAAAGCTGCTGCACGTCAGCAACTACTACTATGTGGAGGGGCGCGGTGCGCTTGCCCAGAAGCTCAGCGGCCTTCTCAACAGGGGGCTTCCTGCAGATGCGGCAACGCCTTGGAGGACCTTCTTCGCGAACAGCGGGGCCGAGGCGGTCGAGGGCGCCATCAAGGTCGCGCGGAAGTACGGGGCACACCGCCTTGAGGGCGCAAGCACCGTCATCGCCGCGCGGCGCTCCTTTCACGGACGCACGCTTGCCGCGCTTGCTGCGACCGGGCAGCACTCGAAGCGCGACTCGTTCGAGCCGATTCCCCAGGGCTTCGTCCACGTGGACCTGGGCGACGTTCATGCGCTCAAGGCCCTGCTCCATCAGGGCATCGGCGGCAAGGCCATCTGCGCGCTTTTGCTCGAGGTCATCCAAGGCGAGGGCGGCGTGTACCCCTGTACCGAGGAGTACCTGCATGCCGCGCGCGAGCTGACGGCGGAGACCGGCGCACTGCTCATGCTCGACGAGGTCCAGACCGGCTTCTACCGGACCGGGGAGCGCCCCTTCGCCTTCCAGCACTACGGCATCGTGCCGGACGTCGTGACGCTTGCGAAGGGCCTGGGCGCGGGCGTGCCCATCGGCGCACTCTGTGCCCGTGGCCCCGCTGCCGAGACCTTCGAGCCCGGCGACCACGGATCGACCTTCGGGGGGAGTCCGCTGGCGGTCGCGGCGGCGAACGCCGTGCTCGACGAGCTCGAGGCACTCGACATCGGGCCGCAGGTCGCCGAGGTAGGGGCCTACCTGCAACAACAGCTGAAGAGGCTGCCGCTCGTCACCGAGGTCCGCGGCCGAGGGCTCATGGTGGGCATCGAGCTCAGCAGGCCCGTTGCGGAGCAGGTCGTCTCGGCGGGGCTTGAGCACCGTCTTGTGCTCAACAGCATCGGCCGGCACATCCTGCGCTTCCTTCCGCCGCTCGTCTGTACGAAGGCGGACGTCGACCTGCTCATCGAAAGGCTGCAAAAGATTATGGAGGCAAGCGAGTGACCATGACAGATCCCGTGACAAACCTTGTGGCAGACCCCATGGCATCCTCTGACCTGGCCGGAGGGCCCATCGCCTCGGCCCTCGATTCGCCTGCGGCCCCCGGTGCCCCTGCGGCCTCTGCGGCCCCCGGTGCCCCTGCGGCCCCCGGTGCGCTCGCGGCTCCCAATCCGCTTGCGGGCCGCGACCTCCTGCGCCTGCTCGACCTCGGCCCCCATGAGTTCGTCCTCCTCCTTTCCACCGCCCTTGAGAACAAGAGGCGCTGGAAGGTGGATCCCGCACGTGCGCAACAGCAGGCACCGTATGCAGGGCGGGCGGTCGGCATCATCATGGAGAAGCCGTCGCTGCGGACACGGGTCTCGTTCGAGCTGGCGGCGGCGCGCCTCGGTGCCTGTCCGGTGGTCATGAGCGACACGAACTCGGCCTTCTCGCGCGGCGAGTCCCTCAAGGACACGACGATGGTACTGGAGCGCTTCGTGGACGCGATCGTCATCCGCAGCTTTGCGCAGGCCAGGGTCGCGGAGATCGCGCACTGGGCACGGGTGCCGGTGGTGAACGCGCTGACGGACGACTTCCACCCCTGTCAGGGCCTTGCGGACTTCCTGACCATGTACGAGCACAAAGGGGACCTCTCGAAGCTCAGGCTCGCCTATGTGGGCGACGGCAACAACATGGCGCACACCTATCTCGAGGGCGCTGCCCTCTGTGGCATGGAGCTGCGCATCGCGACGCCTGACGCGTACCGCCCCCAGGCCTCGTATGTGGAACAGTGCCAGGAGCTGGCGGAGCGGACGGGCGCACAGCTCCTCGTCGGCACCGACCCCGATGCGGCGCTCGAAGGTGCCGACGTGGTGATAACCGACACCTGGGCGTCCATGGGCGCCGAGGCCGAGCACGACGAGCGGGCACGGGTGTTCAGGCCGTACCAGGTCTCCGCTGCCTCCTTTGCGCGGGCAGCGCCGGAGGCCATCTTCCTGCACTGCCTGCCCGCCCACAGGGGCGAGGAGGTCACCGACGAGGTGATGGACGCCCCCTATTCCGCCATTTACGACGAGGCGGAGAACCGCCTCCATGCCCAGCAGGCGCTCCTTGCGCTGGTGCTGGAACAGAAGGACGTGAAGGGCCGTTAGGACAGGACAGAAAGGCCGGGGCCGAACAGGGCCGACAAGGGTTGAACGAGAAGGGAACTGTGACATGAAGAAGCGTAACGAGCGGTATGCGGCGATTCGGGAGATCGTCCGCGCGCGCCATATCCGAACCCAGCGCGACCTGGTGGAGGAGCTCAGGGACAGGGGCTTTGCCTGCACCCAGGCGACCGTCTCGCGCGACGTCACCGATATGGGGCTGCGCAAGTTGCCCGAGGGCGTCTACATGCTTGCCGAGGACATACATCTTCAGCGCATGATCTCGGAGATGGTGAAGCGCGTGAGCCTGGCGGGCAACCTCGTGGTGATAAAGACCATCGCAGGCTCGGCACAGGGCGTTGCCGCCGCCCTTGACGGCGCCGACCTCCCTGCCGTCCTCGGCTCGATAGCCGGGGACGACACCATCCTCGCCATCACGCAGGACGAGCCGCAGGCCCAGGCCTTCGAGGCGACCATCAACAAGCTGCGCTTGAAGTGAGCGCGGAGGGGCCTGCGCGGCCCCGCTGCGCGGCCCCGCCTTGTGGCCCGCCCCTGCTCCCGCCCTGCGGTCCTGCTGCGCAGCCCGACAGACTGAAAGGTACGACATGACCACGAACAACTCTGAGAACGACACCACGAACAACCCTACAAGCAGCCCCAAGAGAGACGTCAAAAAGGCCGTGCTCGCCTATTCCGGCGGGCTGGACACCTCCATCATCATCCCTTGGCTCAAGGAGAACTACGGCTGCGAGGTCATCGCGATGGCCGCCGACGTGGGGCAAGGTGCCGCCGAGTTCGACGGCCTTGAAGAGAAGGCCCTGGCCACCGGCGCGAGCGCGCTCTACGTCGCAGACATCCGCGACGAGCTGGTCACGGACTTCATCTGGCCGACGCTCAAGGCGGGTGCGCGCTACGAGTCCTACCTGCTCGGCACGAGCTTCGCGCGCCCTCCCATCGCCAAGGCGCTCGTGGACGTCGCGCGCAAGGAGGGCGCGGACGCGATCGCGCACGGATGCACGGGCAAGGGCAACGACCAGGTGCGCTTCGAGCTGACGGCCAAGGCGCTCGCCCCCGACCTTGCGGTCATCGCGCCCTGGCGCGAGTGGGACATCAGGAGCCGTGAGGACGCGATAGACTATGCGGAGGCGCACGCGGTTCCCCTCAAGATAACGCGGACGACCAACTACTCCAAGGACCGCAACCTCTGGCACCTCTCCCATGAGGGACTCGACCTCGAGGACCCTGCCAACGAACCGGACTACGGGAGGATTCTCGAGATGGGGGTCGCGCCCGAGGCGGCACCTGACGTGGCGAGCTATGTGACGCTCTCGTTCGAGCAGGGGATCCCCGTGGCACTCGACGGCGAGCGGCTGGACGGGGTGCCGCTCGTCGAGCGGCTCAATGCCTTGGGCGGTGCCAACGGCATCGGCATCATCGACCTCGTGGAGAACCGTTTGGTGGGGATGAAGAGCAGGGGCGTCTACGAGACGCCGGGAGGCACCATCCTGTATGCCGCCCATGACGCGCTTGAGACCCTCTGCCTCGACAAGGAGACGGCGCACTTCAAGCAGACGGTGGCGCAGCGCTATGCCGACCTCGTCTACAACGGTCAGTGGTACTCCCCGCTGCGGGAGGCCCTTGATGCCTTTGTGGACGCCACGCAACGGACGGTGACCGGCGAGGTGCGTCTGAAGCTGTACAAGGGCAACGTCGTCCCTGTCAGCCTGACGAGCCCGTACTCGCTTCACGACCTCGACATGGCGTCCTTCGGCGAATCCGAGTACGACCACGCCGACGCGACCGGCTTCATCAACCTGTTCGGCCTGCCGATGAAGATAGCCGCGCAGAAGCGACGGGCACAGGCAGAGGGAGGCAGAATCCATGGTTGACTCAGACAACGCGCAGGACAACGTGCAGGACGGTGTGCAGGACGACGCGTCGGCCACCGCACAAGGCGGCGCCTCGCGTTCCCCTTCGGACGGCATGCCCTTGTGGAAGGGGCGCTTCGAGGACACGCCGGACGGCGCGCTCCAGGCCTTCGGGGCCTCGCTGCCGGTCGACAGGCGGCTGTGGCGGCAGGATGTCGCAGGCTCTGCGGCACATGCCCGCATGCTTGCGGCACAGGGCGTCATCTCTTCGCAGGATGCGGATCGCATCGTGGAGGGGCTTGACGTGATAGCGGGGCGCATCGAGGCGGGGATCTTCGCCTTCGACGTCGCCGACGAGGACATCCACATGAGCATCGAGCGGGCATTGACCGAGCTCGTCGGCGATGCGGGAGGCAGGCTGCATACCGCACGCAGCAGAAACGACCAGGTGGCGACGGACACGAGGCTCTACGCCAAGCAAGAGGCGACGGCCCTGGCCCAACGGCTGCTCGATGCCCGCTCGACGCTCGTGGGGCTCGCCCAGGACAACGCGACGGTTGTCATGCCGGGCTACACCCATCTGCAAAAGGCCCAGCCGGTGCTCTTTGCGCACCATCTGCTCGCGTATTACTGGATGCTTGCGCGCGACTTCACGCGGATGCTCGCAGCGCGCGAGAGCGCCGACGCCTCGCCCTTGGGCGCCGCCGCCCTCGCAGGCACCGGGCACCCCATCGACCGCAGGCAGACGGCACGGGCGCTCGGCTTCGCGCGCGTCATCCCCAACTCGCTCGACGCGGTCAGCGACCGGGACTTCCTGCTCGACCTCGTCTATGCCTGCACCGTGGCCATGACCCACCTCTCCCGTCTGTGCGAGGAACTCATCCTGTGGTCGAGCGACGAGTTCGGCTTCGTCACATTGAGCGACCGGTACTCGACCGGCTCCTCCATCATGCCGCAGAAGAAGAACCCGGACTTCGCCGAGCTCGTCCGAGGCAAGACCGGTAGGGTCGTCGGCGACCTCGTGGGGCTGCTCACCGTCCTCAAGGGCCTCCCCTTGGCCTACAACAAGGACCTGCAGGAGGACAAGGAAGGCGCCTTCGATGCCATAGACACCCTCTCGGCCTGCCTTGCGGCCGTGACGGGCATGCTCGCGACGATGCAGGTCAACGCCCCTGCCATGCTCGGCGGTGCCCAAGGCGGCTTTATGGCGGCGACCGACCTGGCAGACATCCTTGCGGAGCGGGGCCTGCCCTTCCGGGAGGCGCACGAGCTTGTCGGCAGGCTTGTGCTGGCTGCCGAGAAGGCCGGCAAGACCCTCCAGCAGCTCAGCCTCGACGAGGTGCGTGCAGTCTCTCAGGCCTTCGACGAGGCGGACCTCGAGGTGCTGCGGATAGAGGCCGTCGTCGCCCGCCGCACCAGCGAGGGCGGCACCGCCCCCGCACAGGTCGCCGACCAGCTCGCCCTCGCCGTGCAGGCACTGGTGGACGACGCCGCGCGTCTGTGAGTTACTGCTCACACCCCACTGTCATTCCGAGCTCCCCACTGTCATTTTGAGGCTCGCCACTGTCATTCCGAGCCCCCCACTGTCATTCCGAGGCTCGCCGAGGAATCTTTGGGTCCGAGCGCCCGGAAAACGCACCGCGTTTTCAGCGAGGACGGGCCGACAGGCCCACGGAACACGCAGTGTCCAACGGCAGGTCAGGGGGCCCGGGCATCGAGCGCGACTACCTGTACCTCGGTCACACCCCACTGTCATTTTGAGGCTCGCCGAGGAATCTTTGGACACGCAGTGTCCAACGGTAGGTCAGGGGGCCCTTCGACCTGCGGTCGACCGCTTGCGCGGTCGAAGATCCCTCGACAGGCTCGGGATGACAGTGGAGTGTGAGCAGTAACGTCTGTGACGTGTTCTGACAAGAGAATTCGCCTTTGAGGGGCACAGTATCGCCTTGGTATGGTACCATGGGGGCTGGTTCACGGATTATGGTACCATGGGGCGCGGTTCACGGATTGCCATATTGAGCGGGAGGTTGGCCTATGATTCGGACCTCGAGCGCATTCACGTCTGAGATCGACGATGTCGAAGAGGCGGTCGCTGACATCTTGGGGCAGCTTCCACCGAAGGATCGCCTGCTTTCCCATACGGTCGGCCTCATCGGCGCCACCCCTGAGTTTGTCGAGAGCGGGGTGGTCGAGGCCCTGCAGGAGGCGCTTCCCTTCGACCTCGTCGGGCAGACGACGATAGCGGCGGCAAGCCCCGGCTCCTCTTCTTTGGAGATACTCAACCTGTTACTCATAACCAGCGACGAGACAGAGTTCGTCATAGGGCAGACCGACCCCATCCTCAGCGAGGACGCCGACATCATTGCGCGCAGTTACCGTGCGGCGGCAGGGGAGCGCCCGGATGCGCCTGCCCTTGTCCTTATCTATGCGCCGTTGCTCCTCAATGTGGGCGGCGACTTCCTTGTCAACAGCTTCGACGAGGTGAGCGGCCAGGTGCCGCTGTTCGGGACGCTTGCGGTCGACAACACCATCGACTACCACAAGTCGCGCGTCATCTGTCGGGGCGAGGCCTCGGCCGACCAGCTTGCGTTCGTCGCGTTCTACGGGGACGTCAAGCCGCAGTTCCTTCTCGCCACCATCTCGCACGAGAGCGTCTTCGAGGAGAAGGGCGTGGTCACCTCAAGTGACGGCAACCAGCTCAGGGAGGTCGACGGCAAGCCTGCGGTGGAGTTCCTCAAGAGCAAGGGGCTGGTCACTGACGAGAACGGGGTCATCAAAGGGGTCAACTCCTTTCCCTATATCGTCGATTTCAACGACGGAAACCCGCCGGTCATACGGATCATCTTCGCCACCACGCCCGAAGGCTACGCGGTCTGCCTCGGGGACGTGCCCGAGGGTTCGACCTTGTCCGTCGGCCATTTCAGCGAGGAGGAGATACAGGCGACCACGCGGGCGCAGCTGGCGTCCCTCGCGGCAGGCGGGGGCGAGGGGTGGCATGGGATGCTTGCCTGTTCCTGCATCGGCCGGTACCTCATGATGCAGCTCGACCCGGATGGCGAGGCGAACGCGGCGCACGGGATCGTCGATCCGCTCGGCATACCCTATGCCTTGGTGTACTCGGGAGGCGAAATCTGCCCGGTGACGAATCTCAAGGACGGGCTCAGCCTGACGAACCGCTTTCATAATGCTACCTTCGTTGCGGTGATCTTCTGACGGTTCCATGGCTGACGGTGCCGATCGGAAGGAAAGCGGCAGGGCTTTTGGTGACAGAAGCGGGGGAGGCCGGCGACGCTGGCATAGAGCAAGACAGGTGAGACTGACATGGATCACGATGACGGGACAGGCATCACGGGCGCTACGGGAGGTGTCGGCGGTACCGGCATACAGCAAGACGGCGACAACGCCGTCGAGACGCTGCTCAATGAGAACAAGGTGCTTGCGCGTGAGATAAAGAAGCTTGAGCGCGAGCTTGAAAAGGAACGGACGCTCATCCAGCGCTATCGCGGCACCAGCGAGGCCAAAAAGCAGTTCGCCGAGGTCGTCTTGGCAGAACGAACCCGCCTTGAAATGCAGATGAACCTGTTGCTGCAGAACAGCCGGGACTTCATCCTGTTCTTCGATGCCGACCGCCACCTCATCCTGTGTACCGACTCCCTGCTTAAGGCGCTCGGCATCTTGGGCATCGGCCTCATCAAAGGCAAGAGCTTCGAGGAGATATTCGGCTCTCGGTTGCCCGATACGGTGCTGCAGACGCTCAAGGGGCATTTCGACGGAGCCGAGGCGGGCGAGGGGACGGAGCACTTCGAGACGCACTTCTCCGCAGACCTTGGGGACGGAAACGAGCCGCGCGACTATTCCCTGGAGGTCAGCCTCATGCGCGACAGCGCAAAGGTGCGCCAGGGATGGCTGTTCTTCTTCTACGACAACACCGATCTGGTGCGGGCGAAATACGAGGCCGAACGGGCCAACGAGGCGAAGTCCGATTTTCTCGCAAAGATATCCCACGATATCAGGAGCCCCATGAACGCGGTGATCGGGCTTTCCAAGATGATCGAGGCCACGTCCTTGGACGAGAACCAGCGAGGGCTGCTTGAGAAGATACAGGCGTCCTCGGACGGCCTGCTTGCGCTCATCAACGACCTCCTCGACTTCTCGAAGATCGAGGCAGGCAAGCTTGAGATAATCGACGAGTACTTCAGGCTCGGCGACCTGCTCGATGACCTCAAGTCGCTCTTCGAGGTGATGTTGGCGCAAAAGGAGATCGCATTCCACGTGCACTGCGGCAACGACCTGCCCGAGGTCATCTGTTCGGACGAGAAGCGGATACGGCAGATCCTCATCAACCTGATGAACAACGCCTACAAGTACACGCCGAGCGGCTGGGTGGACTTCACGGTCACGCGGGTCGGCGAGGGCCTGATCGGCTTCGAGGTGCACGACACGGGAATCGGGATACGGGAGGACGAGGCCGACCGGCTCTTCGGGGCCTTTGAGATGTTGGACATCAAGCGCAACCGCGACATCACCGGCACCGGCCTCGGCTTGGCGATAGTCAAGCAGCTTGCCGAGCTCATGGGCGGTTCGGTCGGCGTCCAAAGCGTGTACGGCGAGGGCTCGACGTTCACGGTCGTCCTGCCGCTCAAGGAAGGCACGCCGGACGACCTGCCCAAGGTCGAGATCGAGTATCACGCGTTCAAGGCGCCCGACGCCAAGGTGCTCATCGTGGACGACGTAGAGGTCAACATCGTCATCGCCGAGTTCATGCTCGAGCCTTTCGGAGTGCAGGTCGCAAGCGTCTCGGACGGCAAACAGGCCCTCGAACTGGTGCAGAAGGAGCACTTCGACCTCATACTCATGGATCACATGATGCCCGTCATGGACGGGGTCGAGGCGACGCGCGCCATCCGTGGGCTCGACGGCCCTGTCTCGGAGGTGGCCATCGTCGCGATGACCGCGAACGCGGTCTCGGGCGTCGTCGAGATGTTCCTCGCGGCCGGCTTCAACGGCTACGTCTCCAAGCCCATGAGCGAGGCGGCCCTCTCCACGGCCCTGTACGAGCACCTGCCCAAGGCCCTCATCAGGGAGTAGGACGGGCGGGGGCGCTACAGCCTGCATCCCACTACGCGCGGGCGCTACAGCCTGCATCCCACTACGCGCGGGCGCTACAGCCTGCATCCCACTGTCATCCCGAGCCCCACTGTCATTCCGAGCCTGCCGAGGAATCCTCGACCGCGCCAGCGGTCGACCGCAGGCCGAAGGGCCCCTTGGCCTGCCGTTGGACACTGCGTGTCCAAGGATTCCTCGGCTGCGCTCGGAATGACAGTGGGGGTGTGACCTCAGTAACGTGCCAGTCGGTTTGGGGGGGGGGGGGGGCGCCGGCGCGGCGGGCGGGCGGGGGGCGCGGGGGGG
>JAISGJ010000120.1 GCA_031263105.1 Coriobacteriales bacterium | reverse complement strand
CCGCAGCCGAAGGATCTTTGGTCGCAAAGCGACCAACTGCGGCCGGGAGACGCATCTGCCCGCAGTCGACCGCTTGCGCGGTCGAGGATTCCTCGGCAGGCTCGGAATGACAGTGGGGGCATTGATCATCGTCTCCCTAGACGCGGGCCTCCCAGATGCCGTGCAGGTTGCAGAGGGCCTGGACGACGATCTGTCCGCTTGTCCGCTTCACCTCGAACTCGGCAACGGGGGCGTCGGCGGGGCCGAAGCTCACGGTGCCAAGGGGCTCGGTGCCGTCGAAGGCGCGGATCCACTCGATGTAATGCTCCTCGGTCTGGGGATGCGTGATGCCCTTCAGTCCGATGCCCACCTTGACGGTCTGCCCTTTGGAGCCCTCTATGACCTCGAGCCTGGGGGTGTGCTTCAACTCGAAGTCGCTCGCGGTCTCTACGTCCTCGATGGAGTGGACCTCCTGTGCGACACCTTCGTTGATTTCCGTCACCGCATTGTCAAAACTCACGTCGTTACTCATGGTGTTACTCTCCTTTGCAAAACCCGATGCATACAGCCAACACGATACCACAGAAGGACCCGTTCCCCCGGGCTCCGTCCCCCGGAATGCACGGCTCCGTCCCCCTGTCCTAGAAAAATCGACCGGTGAGCCTAAAAAGTCTCAAAAATACTTCCAAAATTATAAAGTTGATGGGATACTCTTTAGTGACATTTGAGTGCACATCGCTGAATTGCCTGTGTCGCCGTGTTAGACTGGACAAGAGGCCGTTCTCAGTCCGAGAGAGGCCTGTCCTGTTCGACTGTCGTTCGTTCGTCGCCCTTGCGTGAAGCGGGAGGATCCGGACCGGTGGAGTCCCCCCTTCTCCTTGCTGGAGCCGTGTTCCCCCCTCACGGCCCGCCCTTGGCTGTGCCCCCCTCGCAGCCCGCATGTACCGTGTCGCGTTGAGACTCCCGCTTCACGCAGTGGCGACGAACGTTACCGCTCACACCCTGCCGTCTCCCGCTTCACGCAGCGGCGACAGGCGTTACCGCTCACACCCTGCTGTCATTCCGAACCGAGGGCGAAGCCCGACCTACTGTCATTCCGAACCGAGGGCGAAGCCCGAGCGTGAGGAATCTTTGGCTGCAAGGCAGCCAACCGTAGGCCGAAGCGCCCTCTGGCCGCAGTCGACCGCTTGCGCGGTCGAAGATCCCTCGGCAGGCTCGGGATGACAGTGGGGGTGTGACGAGTAACGGGTGTGACGAGTAACGGGTGTAAACAGTAACGGGTGTGACGAGTAACCGACAAGCAGCCCCTTCTCTCCCGGACTCCCCACCTCCCGGACTCCCCACCTCCCGGACTCCCTGCAATGAGGTAAAATACTCTTTCCCCCTCTGCCGTCCATGCGTGCTGCCCTCGGCGACCGTCTGCGCGGCGAGAGAACAGACAAAGAGGAATGAGAACAGGCGTGGATAAGCGTGAGCCCTTCGCAGCCCCGCACGCACACGGGATGTACGAGCCGACCTTCGAGCACGATGCCTGCGGCATCGGCATGCTCGTCGATATAAAGGGGCGGGCGACCCATGGGCTGGTCACGGATGCCATCGACATCCTCAAGGCCCTGACCCATCGTGGCGGCGTCGGCTACGAGCCGCTGACCGGCGACGGCGCAGGCATCCTGTTGCAGATACCGGACGCCTTCATGAGGCGCATCGCGACGATCGGCGGCATTGCGCTGCCTGCACGGGAGGGCGGCTACGGGGTCGCCATGATCTTCGCCTCGCCGGATGCCGACCGCAGGGACAAGAGCATCGGTCGTTTCTGCGAGATCGTCGAGGAGGAGGGCCTGACGGCCCTCGGCGTGCGACAGGTCCCGGTCTCCCCGGGCAGCCTCGGCCCCACTGCGCAGGCGGTGCAGCCGAGCATCCAGCAGGTGTTCGTCGGCGCCCCTGACGACATGGGGCGCGAGGCCTTCGAGCGGCGGCTCTACGTCGTCACCAAGCGCTCGGTGGAGGACATCCGCAACCGCGAGCACGGGGCCGACCCCTATTTCTACCTCGCGTCCAACTCGTCGCGGACCATCGTCTACAAGGGGATGCTGCTCCCCAGCCAGCTCGCGGAGTTCTACCTCGACCTCAAGGACACGGAGCTTGCCAGCGCCATCGCGCTCGTGCACTCGCGCTTCTCGACGAACACCTTTCCCAGCTGGGAGCGCGCACACCCCATGCACCACATCATCCACAACGGCGAGATCAACACCATCCGGGGCAACGTCAACTGGGTCAAGGCACGCCAGGCCCGCATGCGCTCCGAGCGCTTCGGCGACGAGCTTGCGCGCGTCTATCCCGTCATCAACGAGGACGGCTCCGACTCCGCGATGCTGGACGACTTCATCAACCTGCTGCTCCATGCGGGCTATCCCATCCACGAGGCGGCGATGCTCTCCATCCCGGTGCCATGGGAGGAGAACTTCGAGCTCGACCCGGCGGTCCGCGCCATGTTCGAGTACAAGAGCTGCCTCGTCGAGCCCTGGGACGGCCCGGCATCGGTCGCCTTCACGGACGGGCGCTTCGCCGGGGCCATCCTCGACCGCAACGGGCTGCGCCCCTCCCGCTACTACATCACCTCCGACGACCAGCTCATCCTTGCAAGCGAGGTGGGCGTGCTGCCCATCCCCAACGAGAAGGTCGTGCGCAAGGACCGCCTGCGCCCCGGCCGCATGCTGCTGGTCGATACCGAGGAAGGCCGCATCGTCGAGGACGACGAGCTCAAGCGCACGGCGGCGGCCGAGCACCCCTATGGCGAGTGGCTCGAGAGGAACATGCTCCGGCTCTCAGACCTGCCGGTCGGCGAGGGGGAGGGCGACACCTGGCGTCAGCTCATGCAGACGGCCCGCTCCTCGGCCTGCGGCAAGGTCTGGCCGCAAAAGCAGCTCGGCGCCCTGTTCGCACTCGAGGCCTTCATGCAGCCGGAGGCCCCCGCCCCCCCGTCCGCCCCGAGCTTCCTGCAGCGCCAAAAGACCTTCGGCTACTCATGGGAGGATCTCATCCTCGTGCTGAAGAGCATGGCGGAGAAGGCCGACGATCCCATCGCCTCCATGGGCTACGACGCGCCGCCTGCGGTCCTCTCCCAACGCCCGCAGCTCTTGTTCAGCTACTTCAAGCAGCTGTTCGCGCAGGTCACGAACCCGCCCATCGACGCCATACGCGAGCATCTCGTCACCTCCTCCCTCGTCCATCTGGGCAGCGAGGGCAACATTCTGGAGCCGGACGAGCGGTGCTGCCGCGTCATCAGCAACGACACGCCGATACTCTCTGCCGACGACCTCCAGAGGCTTCGGACCGTCGAGGCCGAGGACCTGCGCAGCATCACGCTGCCCATCCTCTTCGACGCGCGCCGTCCGGCGGCGGGTACCGCCGATGCCCAGGGCCGCTTGGGGACGGGTGCGCTCAAAGACGCCCTCGACAGCCTGTTCGCCGCAGCGGACGCGGCGCTCGAAGGCGGCTACAACATCCTCATCCTGTCCGATCGCGGCATCGACGAGGGCAAGGCGCCGATACCCTCCCTGCTCGCGGTGTCCGGCCTCCACCACCATCTCGTCGAGGCGGGCACGCGCACGCAGCTCAGCATCGTCATCGAGACGGGCGAGTCACGCGAGGTGCACCACCATGCCCTGCTCGTGGGCTTCGGTGCGAACGCCGTCCACCCCTATCTCGCCTTCGAGAGCATCGACGACCTGGCCGCGCAGGGCCTCCTCGACCTCGACGCCGAGACGGCGCGCGCCAACTACCACAAGGCGCTCACGGCCCACCTCATCAAGGTCATGTCCAAGATGGGCATCTCGACGGTGCGCAGCTACCACGGCGCACAGATATTCGAGGCGCTGGGGCTTTCCGACGAGCTCGTCGACGCCTACTTCACGGGCACGACCTCGCGCATCGGCGGCATCACGCTCGCCGACCTGGAGGCCGAGACCCTCCGTCGCCATCGTGCGGCCTTCTCGTCCGTCTCGTCCACCGAGCCCTTGGAGCCGGGCGGCGAGTACAAATGGCGTGCGGCAGGGGAGTACCACCTGCTCAACCCCGAGAGCATCTACTACCTGCAACAGGCCGTCCGCCGGGGCGACTACCCGATGTTCAAGCGCTTCTCCGCATCCATCAACGACCGCAGCGCCGAGCTCAAGAACCTGCGCGCCCTGCTCGACATCGTGTGCGTGGAAAAGCCCATCCCCTTGGACACCGTCGAGCCCGTCGAGCGCATCGTCAGGCGCTTCAAGACGGGGGCCATGTCCTTCGGCTCCATTTCGCAGGAGGCGCACGAGTGCATGGCCATCGCCATGAACAACCTCGGTGCGAAGAGCAACACCGGCGAGGGCGGCGAGTCGCCCGGCCGCTTCGAGATCGGAGAGGACGGCCTTGACCGGTGCAGCTCCATCAAGCAGGTGGCCTCCGGGCGCTTCGGTGTGACCATCGACTACCTCAACCATGCGACCGAGATACAGATCAAGATGGCGCAGGGCGCCAAGCCGGGCGAGGGCGGGCACCTGCCCGGGCCGAAGGTCTATCCCTGGGTGGCGAAGAACCGCTTCTCGACGCCGGGCGTCGAGCTCATCTCCCCACCGCCCCATCACGACATCTACTCCATCGAGGACCTGGCCCAGCTCATCCACGACCTGAAGAACGCCAACCGCGACGCGCGCATCAACGTCAAGCTCGTGAGTGAGGCAGGGGTCGGCACCATCGCCGTCGGCGTCGCCAAGGGGCTGGCCGACGTCATCGTCGTCAGCGGCTACGACGGCGGCACGGGCGCGGCGTCGCGCACCTCCATCCGCCATGCGGGGCTGCCCTGGGAGATGGGGGTCGCGGAGACCCATCAGAGCCTCGTCCAGAACCGGCTGCGCGACCGCGTGAGCGTGGAGACGGACGGCAAGCTGTTCACAGGCCGCGACATCGTCATCGCCGCGCTGCTCGGTGCCGAGGAGTTCACCTTCGCCACGCTGCCGCTTGTGGCGCTCGGCTGCGACATGATGCGCGTCTGCAACATCGACACCTGCCCCGTGGGCATCGCCACCCAGAACCCCGAGCTGCGCCGCAAGTTCCAGGGCAGGCCGGAGCACATCGAGAACCTCATGCGCTTCATGGCCCAGGAGGTGCGCGAATGGATGGCGCGCATCGGCGTGACGGACTTCGACGACCTCATCGGCCACGTCGAGCTGCTGCACCAGATAGCGGTGCCGCTTAAGAGCAAGGCGAGCAATGTGGACCTCTCCCGCCTGCTGTTCTCCCCCTCGGTTCCCGAGTCCCAGACGCGCCGCCACAACACGCACCCGCAGGACCACGGCCTTGAGCGGGAGTTCGACCTGCGCACGCTCGTGCCTCTCTGCAAGGCCGCCATCGAGAAGGGCGACCGCCTGAGCTTCCACCTCGACATCTCCAACCGCAACCGCACGCTTGCGACCCTGCTCTCCAGCGAGATAACCCGTGCGCGCGGCGCCGAGGGCCTGCCCGCCGACACGATCCACCTCGACCTCTACGGGTCCGGCGGCCAGAGCCTGGGGGCCTTCCTCGCGCCCGGCGTCACCCTCGATGTGCACGGGGACACGAACGACTACCTCGGCAAGGGCATGAGCGGCGGGCGCATCGTCGTCTCGCCGCCGCCGGGCTCGTCCTTCGAGGCGGGCGAGAACATCATCGTCGGCAACGTGGCGTTCTACGGCGCGACGAGCGGCGAGGCCTACCTGCACGGCGTCGCCGGCGAGCGCTTCTGCGTGCGCAACAGCGGCGTCGAGGCCGTCGTCGAGGGCGTGGGCGACCACGGCTGCGAGTACATGACCGGCGGGCGCGTGCTCATCCTGGGCCCCACGGGGCGCAACTTCGCGGCGGGCATGTCCGGCGGCGTCGCATACGTGTGGGACAAGGACGGCACCTTCGCCGACCGCTGCAACAAGGGCAACGTGCTGCTGCAGAAGCCCGGAGAGGCCGACCGTGCGCACATCAGGGGGATGCTGGAGCGCCACCACGCCCATACGGGCAGCGAGCGGGCCCGCCTCGTCCTTGACGGCTTCGAGGAGTACGTGGAGCAGTTCACGATGCTCATCCCCCGCGACTACCAGAGGGTCCTCGATGCGCTCGAGGAGGCGAAGGCCCTCAAGATGTCCGAGGACGAGGGGGCGCTCTACGCCTTCAATTCTGTGGTGCTTGGCAAGAAGGCCAGTTAGGGGGCGCTCATGGGCAAGCCGACGGGATTTCTGGAGTACGCCAGGGTCGATGCGACGAACCGCCCCGTCAGGGAACGGGTGCGGGACTTCGAGGAGTTCCACGCCCTGCAAGCCCCCGAGGTGCTCACCGAGCAGGCCGCGCGCTGCATGGACTGCGGCGTGTCGTTCTGCCACGCGGGCCTGAGCGTCGACGGCCTCTCCATAGGCTGCCCGCTCTCGAACCTCGTCCCCGAGGTCAACGACCTGATGTACCGTGGGCTCTACGACGCGGCCTACGACCGCTTGCGCAAGACGCATCCCTTCCCGGAGTTCACGGGTCGCATCTGCCCCGCGCTCTGCGAGGGCTCCTGCACGCTGGGGGAGCACGAGCTGCCGGTCACCATCAAGGACATCGAGCACTTCCTCGACAAGCACGCCACGGCCACAGGTCGTTTGAGGCCCCGCGTCCCTGCCCCGTCCACGCGCACGGGCCACAAGGTCGCGGTCATCGGCTCGGGGCCGGCGGGCCTGGCCTGCGCCGAGCACCTCAACCAGCTCGGCGAGCACGTGACGGTCTACGAGCGGGCCGACCGCGCAGGCGGGCTGCTCACCTATGGTATCCCCAACATGAAGCTCGACAAGTCCGTCGTCGCCCGCCGCGTCGAGCTCATGCGCGAGGAGGGCGTGCGCTTCGAGCTCGGGGCGGAGGTCGGCAGGGACGTGCCGCTCTCGCGCCTGCTCGACGAGTTCGACGCACTGGTGCTCTGCGGGGGCGCGACCCAGGCGCGGATGCTCGCCGCGCCGGGGGCCGACCTCGTCGGCGTGGCACCGGCCGTCGCCTACCTCACGAACGCGACGCGCCGTCTCGTCGACGAGGGCTTTGCGGGCGAGGAGCACCTCGACGCTGCGGGCAAGGACGTCTTCATCGTCGGCGGGGGCGACACCGGCAACGACTGCGTCGCCACTGCGATACGTCAGGGCGCCGCGAGCGTGACCCAGTTCGAGATAACGCCCAAGCCGGCAGAGGCGCGCGCGGCGGACAACCCCTGGCCGCTGTGGCCGCGCGTCTTCAAGACCGACTACGGCCAGCACGAGGCCATCGAGCTGTTCGGCCACGACCCCCGTGAGTTCGAGACCTCCGTCAAGGAGGTCATTGGGGACGAGACCGGGCACGTGCAGGCCGTCTGCGCCATGCGCTACCAGGGCTTCAAGCCGGTCGAGGGCACCGAGGAGCTCCGCGACGCAGGGCTCGTCCTCATCGCCATGGGCTTCACGGGCCCCGAGCGCACGCTGCCCGACGCGCTCGGCTTGGAATGCGACGCCCGTGGCAACGTGCGGACGAGGCCGGGCACCTACGCGACCTCGCTCAACTCCGTCTTTGCCGCCGGCGACATGCGCCGTGGCCAAAGCCTCGTCGTCTGGGCCCTCATGGAAGGCCGCCAAGCCGCCGAGGAGTGCCACGCCTACCTCAACAGGTAAACGTGCGTCGCCGCGCAGCCGCGACGCACGACTTCAGCAGCTCTGTGGCCTTGACACTGCATAGTTACTGTCCACGCCCCACTGTCTGTCCACGCCCCACTGTCATCCCGAGCCCCACTGTCCCGAGCCCCACTGTCATCCCGAGCCTGCCGAGGGATCCTCGACCGCGCAAGCGGTCGACTGCGGTCAGAAGATCCTGCGACC
>JAISGJ010000131.1 GCA_031263105.1 Coriobacteriales bacterium | reverse complement strand
GCCCGGCTGATGGCAGAGGCGCTCCTCATCACGCATTTCGCAGCCATCACCCGCAAGAAGGGCATCCCGTCCTCCGTGCTGTACGCCCCAGGTTTCGCGATCCTCGGGGTCGGCGAGCTCGTCGGCGTCCTCATCGGCCTCCTGATCGTCCCCTTGCAGGACACGCCTTTCACCATGATCCTGCTCGTGGTGATAAACCTGCTGGTGATCTCCTTGGTCTACGGAATCATCCGGGTGAACACGACACTCCAGAAAAACGAGATCGAGGCCCTGAAGGATGCGGCGGCCACGGCAGCAACAGGGGGCCCCGTCGCCGACAGGGCGCAAGCCGATGCCGACGCACTGGCGGCACGACACGCGCTGTCGGCACGGGAGAAGGAGGTGCTCGTGCTCCTGTTGTCCGGCCGCGACGCCCCCACCATAGCCGAGCGGCTGCATATCTCGCCAAGCACCGTCCAGACCCATGTCAAGCACATCTATGAGAAAACCGGCGTCCACTCCCGCCAGGAGCTCCACGACCTGGCTGAAGGCAACGACCCCTCCGCCTTGAGCTAAGGAAGCGCCGATTTGTCCCGTCATTGCGAGCGAAGCGAAGCAATCCAGTCGGAAGCCCGCAGGCAATGATTTGGATTGCTTCGTCGCTTCGCTCCTCGCAATGACGGGAGGGGGATTAACCGGCACTTCCCTAACGACTCTCGTCAACGACTCTGGCCCGATACAGATACAGAGGAATTTGTGCCCACATCCCCTGTCATAGGGGAGGAAAAACGGGCGAATCGACTCGAAATACCAGCCCGCACATGATGCAGCAGCCGCTGCCGACCGCCAGAATCGTCGTCGGACCCAGAGAGGGCCGCAAGAAACCGACGATGACAGGAGGAGTGGATGGATCGAGAGAGAGCGCGGACACCGCACGAAGAAGGACGGGCCTTGAGCCGCCGCCGTTTTGTGACGGCCTCCGCAATGGCCGGAGCGACCGCTGCGCTCGCTGCCTCGGTAGGGCTGGTTGCCTGCTCGCCGAAGCAGAAGGAGGGCGAGGACGAGCCGCAGGCCGATGAGGGCGCCCAGCAGGCAGGCGTCTCGACCGCTGGCTACCAGTACGCCGCAGAGAGCGCCGAGGGCGTCTGGCGCCACAGCGCCTGCTCGCGCAACTGCTTCGACACCTGCATGATCAGGAGCAAGGTCGCAGACGGTCAGCTGGTCGCCGTCCGAGGCGACAGCGACAACCCCTATACCAAGGGCGGGCTCTGCGTGAAGACCCAGAACTACGTCGATTACGTCTACCGGGAGGACAGGCTCCTGTACCCGATGAGGCGCACGGGCACCAAAGGGCCGGGGTGCACGTTCGAGCGCATCGGCTGGGACGAGGCGATCCAGGCCGTCACCGACCGCTGGAAGCAGATCATCGCCGAGAACGGCCCGGAGGCGATCACCTGGTTCCGCTATCAGGGCAACCAGGGCGCCCTGAACCGCCGGTGCCTGGAACCGCTGTTCTACCGCATGGGGGCGACCTATCATGAGGCGTCGCTGTGCAACAACGGCTACGTCGGGATGCTCGACTATGTGACGGGCACCATCGCCCAGATGCGACCGGAGGACATCCCCGCAAAGAGCCTCTACGTGTCCTGGAGCCACAACGAATGCGCCTCCAGCCTGCACCTGGTGAAGTTCATCAAAGAGATGCATGCGGCCGGCGGCACAATCGTGGTGGTCAACCCGACGCACACGCCGCTCGTCGAATGGGCCGACCTCGTCGTCAGGCCGCTGCCCGGCACCGACTCCGCCCTGGCGCTCGGCGTGGCGAACCACCTCATCCAAAACGACATGCTCGACCAGGACTTCATCGACCGCTACGGCATCGGCTTCGACGACTATCGGGCGTCGGCGGCCGAGTGGACGCCGGAGCGGGTCGCCGAGGTGTGCCGGATTCCCGAAGGCCAGGTCGCGGAACTGGCACAGCTGCTCTGGGACAACCGCACATCGACCTGCCTGAAGGTCGGCCTGCAGCTCGGCCGTCGCACCAACGGCGGCATGAGCCACATCGGCGTCAAGCTCCTGCCCGTGGTCGTCGGCCACCCTGAGAGCTACCTCGAGATGACGAGCTCGGGAGGATGGAGCGTCAACCTCACGGCCGGCCTCGACCTCTTCAAGGAGAAGGTGCCGAGCGAGTCCTCCTCAGCATCCACGATCCGCAACTACTCCTCCCCCGCCTTGGGCAAAGTGCTCACGGGCGTGAACTATGGGGAGGGGCACGACTTCGCCACCAACCCCATCCGGTCGATATTCATCTTCGGGGCCAACCCGATGGTCTCCAATCCCAACCAGAACCTCGTGCGAGAGGGCTTGGAGCGCGAGGATCTCTTCACCGTCGTCTCCGAGGTCTTCGTCACGCCGACCGCAGAGTATGCCGACATCCTCCTGCCCGCACCGACCTCCTTCGAGTACGAGGAGTACAACACAGGCTACGGTCACAACTACGACTGCTTCAACGAGCAGGTGATCGAGCCTCTGGGCGAATGCAAGCCCAACTGGGAGGTGAACAACCTGCTGGGTCAGGCGATGGGCTACGACGAGCCCGAGTTCAAGCGCACGATGGACGACTTCCGCGCCATGATGATCGAGGCGAAGTCCTACAGCTTCGAGGAGCTGGCCGAGAAGGGATGGTTCGACGTGCAGCCCAAGGCCTGGGAGACGCAACTGGAGGAGGGCTTCCCCACCAAGTCCGGGAAGCTGCAGTTCGCCTCGGACGAGCTTCTTGCCGACCACGGCACACGCACTGCCGTGTACACCCCTGACAGCGAGAGCGAGGAGGGGGCGCCCGAGCTGTTTTTCGCCTACCCCTTGGCCCTGCTGTCGCCGAACGCCAAGGAGTTCCTGAACGGCTGCTTCGGCAACATGGAGGACAACAACATCCTCTTTGAGGAGAACCACGTCCTGCTCTCCCCCGCCGACGCGTCCGCACGCGGCATCGCGGAAGGCGACCCCGTGCGCGTCTACAACGACAGGGGCGAGGTTCGCAGACGCGCCCGCATCATGGACGGCGCCGTGAAGGAGGGCACGGCGGTCTCGTACAAGAGCACCTGGCCCGCCATGACCGGGGAGGCCAACATCAACTGTCTGACCACGGACGAGCAGGCCGACTTCGGGCGGGGCGTCAGCTACCAGAGCTGTCTCGTCGACGTGGCCAAGGCCTGACACTCAGCGAAAAAGGAGATCGGAACATGGAACAGAAAGGCTTTCTCTTCGACCAGAACTACTGCATCGGCTGTCAGACCTGTGTGTCCGCCTGCCGGGCACGCCACGGCATACGGCCCGGAACCTATCCGCGGAAGGCCACGAGCTCCCAAGTCCAGATCGTCGGGCCCTTCCTCTCGGTCGCCTGCAACCATTGCGACGTTCCGGCCTGCACCGCCGTCTGCCCGACCGGGGCGGTGCAGAAGCGGGAGGCGGACGGCATCGTGACCCATGACGCCGAGGTCTGCATCGGCTGCTACTCCTGCGTGTCCGCCTGCCCCTACGACGCACCGCAGCAAAACGAGATCAACAACAAGATGGTGAAGTGCGACCTGTGCGCCGCCCGGCTCGATGGCGACGACGTGCCGGCCTGCGTGCTGTCCTGCCCCTTGAAAGTCCTGAGCGTCGGCACCATAAGCGAGTTCGAGGCCGAGGGCGCCGTGAAGGAGGGCGTAGGCTTCACGATGCACGGCAACGGCCCGAACCTGCGCTTCGTGGGGCGCTGAGAGGGCCATGCCGCTGTGCGGCGGTCGGGCCGAGCGGTACCGTCTGTTGGCGCACGTGTTCCAAAGCGAGCCGAGCGCAAACGAGCTCGGGGCCCTCGTCGATTGGGCAGACGGGGCGGGAGGCGGGGGCAGCAGAGTCGCGGGGGGCGTAGGGGGCGGCGTCCTCGACGCCCCGCTGGCGGGGACGGGCGCAACGGAGGGCGGCGGGCAGGCCTCCGCCTCGGAGCACGAGGACAGGCTGCGGGAGCAGCTGAGGGGCTTCGCCGACCATGACCTGCAGGCCTTGCAGACCGACATACGGACAGCCTACGCGGAGCTGTTCGTCGGACCCCGCCCGCCGCTGGCGCCGCTCTACGAGTCGCTGTACCGGGGCTTCCCCCGACGGCTGTTCACCGACGTAACGCGCTCGGTGCGCGACGCCTACCGCAGGCAGGGGATGGAGGTGGCCGCAAAGAACCGCATCCCGGACGACCACCTGGGCTTCGAGCTGGGCTTCATGGCCTGCCTCTGCGACAAGGCTCAGGATGCGGCCCGCGCCCAATCGGGCCAAGAGGAGGAACTCCTGCTGCGGTCGGCCCAGCAGGAGTTCCTGTCTGAACATCTGGCGCTTTGGATAGGCGGCTTCGCAGCCAAGGTACGGGCAGCCGACACCTGCGGCTACTACGCAGCCTGGGCGGACTTCGCAGCGTCGCACGTCGAGGAGGACTGCCGACTGGGCCTGTTGTGACCTTACATCCTACAATTCACCTAGGCACAGAAGCATCCTGGCCTGTCTATTTTCCAGATTTGCAATCTGATCCGGAGCGGCGACGAAGCTGGTGCAGATAGCGTCGTTACTGCTCAGACCTCATTCCGAGCCTCACTGTCACAGGTCACACCCCCACTGCCACCCCGAGCCCCACTGCCACCCCGAGCCCCACTGTCATTCCGAGCCTGCCGAGGAATCCTCGACCGCGCTAGCGGTCGACCGCAGGTCGAAGGGCCCCCTGACCTGCCGTTGGACACTGCGTGTCCAAAGATTCCTCGACGGAGCTCGGAATGACAGTGGGGGTGTGACGTGTAACAAC
>JAISGJ010000093.1 GCA_031263105.1 Coriobacteriales bacterium | reverse complement strand
TCCGCCGAGGAATCTTTGGACACGCAGTGTCCAACGGTAGCTCGGGGGGCCCTTCGGCCTGCGGTCGACCGCTGGCGGGGGGGAGGATTCCTCGACAGGCTCGGACTGTCAGTGGGTCTCGGGTCGGCAGGGGGGGGCGGGGGGCGACGGGGGGGCTCGGGGCGACTGTGGGGCTGGGGGCGACAGTGGGGCTCGGGGCGACAGTGGGGCTCGGGACGACAGTGGGGGCTCGGGATGACAGTGGGGGCATGGACACACTTTGCCTTGTGGACGCTCCTGACGGTGGACGCTCCTGGCAGCATTTCCATTTGCCCGCACGGTGAGATTGCGGTAGATTCTATCCAGACTGTCTGGATCAGAGAGAGGCGGACGATGGGAAGACCAGAGGAGCGGCCCGCGCAGGAAGCCGCAGACCGACCCGGCGGGGCGAAGACCCTATGAAGGCCGTTGTGTTCGAGGGCGGGCGTGCCCGTTTCGTCGGGGACCGGAGGCCCCCTGTGCCCGTCGAGGGGGAGAGCCTCGTGCGCGTCGAGCTTGCCGCCGTCTGCTCGACGGACCGGGAGATACTGCGCGGCTACCGCCCCGACTTCTCGGGGGTCATGGGGCACGAGTTCGTCGGCGTGGTGGAGGCGGAGGGCACGGAGGGCGCAGGCGGCGCGCTCGCCGGCAGGCGCGTCGTCGGCGAGATCAACCTCGACTGCGGCGCGTGCCTGTACTGCACGAGCGGCCGCCCCCGCCACTGCGCGAGGCGCGCCACGCTGGGCATCAACGGCAAGGACGGCAGCTTCGCCGAGTTCCTGACACTGCCGACACGCCTGCTGCACCCCGTGCCCGAGGGCCTTGCGCCCGAGGAGGCCGTCTACACCGAGCCGCTCGCCGCCGCCCTGCGCATCACCGAGCAGACAGACATCGCGGACGGCATGCCCGTCGGCATCCTCGGGGACGGGCGCCTTGCGCTCATGGTCTGCCAGGCGCTCGCGGCGACGACCGGGGCACGGCTCACGGTGAGGGGGCGCCACCCCGGGAAGCTCGCCCTCTTCGCGCCGTATGCGGACGTGGTGCGCACAGGGCGCAGGGCGTGCGGGGCGCAGGGCGGCTCGGAAGCGGACGAGGGCGGGGAGGCCGACCCCGCAGCAACCCAAGGCGCACCCACAGGAGGAGGGCCCGCAGCGGGCGGGAGCACAGGTGCCGACCCCGCAGACAGGCCTGCGGCTGACGAACCCGCAGCAGACGCAGGCTTCGAGGTCGTCATCGACGCGACCGGCAGCCCCGCCGCACTGGCCGAGGCGCTGGCCCTCACACGGAGCGCCGGCACCCTCGTCATGAAGAGCACCTATGCGGGCACGACGGAGATAGACATGAGCGAGGTGGTCGTGCGCGAGATACGCATACAGGGCAGCCGCTGTGGAAGCTTCGGGCCTGCCCTGGCGCTGCTGCGCTCGGGACGGGTCGCGCTCCCTCCCATTGAGCTGCACCCTCCCGAGGACTTCGAGGCGGCCTTCTCCTCCCCCGCCTTCAAGGCGGCGCTGGACTTCCGGTGAACTTGGATCGAGCCGTTCTTGTCCTTGCACATGACCCGACAGGTGCGACAGCCTACGCAGATACTGGGGTCGATTCACCTATCACGCGATGACCCCGCTGACAGAGAACGCCAAACGAGGGCTTCGGGTGAAACGGAGAAAGACGCCTCCGCTATCCGATGGAGCCGAGGGCGCTTCAGCCCTATACGAACCTGTACTCCAAGCGCCTGCCGAGCGCCACAGCGATCTCGCCGAGCAGCTTGACGGAAGGGTTCATGTTGCCGTTCTCGATGCGGGCGATGGTAGACTGGGTCTTGCCGGTTGCTGCGGCCAACTGCCGCTGGGTCATCCCGAACTCCTCGCGCAGCCCGATGAGGGCGACAGCGGCGTCGAGGCGCTCGCCCTCCCTGCGGAACTCGGCGGCGAACTCCGCGCTTTTCTCGCACTCCTCCTGTATCAGTTCGTCTATCGCGCTCATCTGTCCTCACCTCTCAGGTACTCGTCCCGCAGCTTCTTGGAATGCTGACCCACCTCGCCTTCTTGGCGACCTCCATGCCGTTGCCTGCGGTCTTGGAGATGACGGCATAGAGCTTGGCGCGGTCTTTCACGGGCAGTGAGTCCATGTACTCCTTGAACTCACTTGTCCCGTCCGAGCGCTTCACCCAATCGAAGGTCAGTTTCTCCATGCCGACATGATACCCGATACGCTATCAACTTGCAAGCCGTCAATCGGCATCTCCCCTCTGTCACAGTTTGGCAGTTACACGTCACACCCCCACTGTCATTCCGAGCCTGTCGAGGAATCCTCGACCGCGCAAGCGGTCGACCGCAGGCCGAAGGGCCCTGCGACCTGCCGTTGGACACTGCGTGTCCAAAGATTCCTCGGCGGGGCTCGGAATGACAGTGGGGGCTCGGAATGACAGTGGGGCTCGGAATGACAGTGGGGGTGTGACGTGTAACGTTTGGCAAATTTGCGGAGTCATGACACTAACCGCAACACTAGTAGACCGTTCGGCAAATAACTGGCCATTACGGGCGAGCATATTCTTTGCCAGGCAAGGCGGAGAAGTGCGGCACTGCTTGCAGTAACGGCGTGCTTCTCCAACGCAGCATGGCAGAGAACAGGCCGTCCGGAATGGCCAGTTATTTGCCGAACGGCCTACTAGGGAGTGCGGTCACTTTGAAAATTAGCCAGAAACCGGCGCTCCCCTAGCGCTCCCCCTTGTCGTAGATGGAGCCGAGGGCGCGAGGGGGGCGGTTGGACTTCGAGAAGAAGACCAGCAGGACGAGCACCAGGACGTAGGGGACGACCATGGCGAGGTCCGTCACGCTGGAGTCCACCTTGAGGAAGAGCACGAGCTGCTGCGCGGCGCTGCGCGCGAAGCCGAAGATGAGGCAGGCGCCGAGCGTGGGGATTATCTTCCAGTTGCCGAATATCATGGCGGCTATCGCCAGGTAGCCCGCGCCGAAGTAGATGGCCGGGGAGACGTTCGTGCTGATGGAGTACGCGAAGCACATGCCGCCCACGCCGCTGAGCAGGCCCGATATCATCACCGCGACGAGGCGCGTGCGCGCCACGTTGACGCCTGCGGCATCGACCGCCTGCGGGTTGTCCCCACAGGCCCTCAGATGCAGGCCGAAGCGCGTGCGGTACAGGACGAGCCAGAACACGGCCACGAGAACCACGATGACCAGCTCGAAGGAGTAGACGTCGGTGAAGAAGCCGCCGAGGACCGGGATGTCCTTCAGCACGGGCACCGAGGAGCGCGGCGCGGTGAACAGCAGGAACTTGTTGGACGCGGAGCCGAAGACCATGTCGTTGAGCTGCACCGTGAGGAAGCCCGTCAACGCCATGGCGGCGATGTTGACCACCACGCCGCTGATGACCTGGTTGGCGCGCAGCTTGATGCAGAGCAGGGCATGGAGCAGGGCGAACAGCGCCCCTCCCGCCGCAGCGGCCACGAAGGACAGGTAGAACTGCAACCCGGAGCCGGCCACCAGAAAGCCGCTCGTGAAGGCGACGAACAGCCCTCCCGAGAAGGCGCCGAAGCCGAGCAGGCCCTCCAGGGCGAGGTTCGTCACGCCGCTGCGCTCCGAGTAGATGCCGCCGATGCCGATTATGAGCAGGGGCAGGGCATAGGAGAGCCCGTTGACGATGAGGGCGGTCATGTCCTCTCGCCCCCCTCCTCGTCGGCGCGTCTCTGCACGCTCCGCTCGATCCGGTGCTTGAGGTAGGCGCTGCAGGCGCAGAAGAGCAGCACGACGCCCACCATGAGATGGGCGATGTAGGCGCTCACGTCCGCGACGCTGCTCATATAGGTGCTCCCGTAGGTCATGACGGTGATGAGCAGGGACGAGAGTATGCAGGCCACAGGGTTGCTGTTGCCGAGCAGGGCGACCGCGATGGAGTCGAAGCCCACCGTCGTGAGCGTCCCCGGCTCGATGGTGTCGAAGTAGCCCAGGTAGTAGGTGACGCCCGCGAGCCCCGCACAGCAGCCCGAGAGCACCATGGCTATGACGATGACGCGGCCCGAGCGTATCCCCGTGTACTGGGCCGCCTTCCTGTTGCTGCCCACGGCGCGTATCTCGAAGCCGAGGGAGGTCTTCTTGACGAGGAGGTAGAGCGCCACGGCGACCGCGACCGCCAGAAGGAAGCAGAGGGGCACGCGCGTGGCGGCGTCCCCCAGCGGCACGTTCATGAGCGTGAGGCGCGCGTCGGAGGCGATGGCGCGCGACTGTCGCGAGACGGGGTCGACGAAGTAGCTCTTGACGAAGAAGCTCACGACGAACTGGAAGATGTAGTTGAGCATGATGGTCGAGACGACCTCGTGGATGTTGAAGCGCGCCTTGAGCAGGCCGACGAAGGCGCCGACCGCCCCTCCGACGACAAGCCCCACGAGGATCACCAGGGGCTTTGCCAGAACCGCCGCAAGGCCGCTGTAGCCGACCAGCACCGTCGCGAGGAAGCCCGCCAGGAGCATCTGGCCCGAGACGCCGATGTTGAAGAGCCCCGCCCGGAAGGCTATCGCGACCGCCAGCGCCGCAAAGAGCATGGGCGTCATGGCGTCGAGCAGGCCGAGCAGGTCGGTGAACATGTCCTTGCCGCCCGCGTAGCGCGGCTTCGGCAGGAGCCCCGAGCCCTGGAGCAGGCCCTGGAAGGCGGTCAGGGGGTTCTTCCCGAGGGCCAGGAGCACGAGCGAGAAGGCCACGAGGCTGAGCAGCACGGCGCAGGCCGCGATGAGCAAGGGCTGGGTGCGCTCGTAGTGGACGATGCGCACGAAAAGGTTGCGGGGGCTCATCGCCGCACCCCCATCATGTACTCCCCTACCTCGCCCAGGCCCAGCTCGCTGGCGGGCGCCACCTTCGTCATCTCGCCGTTGTAGAGCACGCCGATGGTGTCCGCGCAGGAAAGCACCTCGTCCAGTTCGAGCGAGATGAGGAGCACCGCCTTGCCCGCATCGCGCTCGGCTATGATGCGGTTGCGGATGCCGAGGGTCGCCCCGATGTCGAGCCCGCGCGTCGGCTGCACGAAGATCACGAGGTCGGCGCCCTGGTCTATCTCCCTCGCCACGATGACCTTCTGCTGGTTGCCGCCGCTCATGGAGCGCACCAGCGTCATCGGCCCCTTGCCGCACCGGATGTCGTAGCGTTCGATGACCTCGGTCGCATGGCTCTTGAACTCGGCCTGCCGCAGGAGGGGCCCTTTGGAGAACGGCGGGCGGAAGTAGGACTTGGAGGCGAGGTTGTCCGCGACGGGGAAGTCGAGGATGAGGCCCACGCCATGACGGTCCTCGGGGATGTACGCCACGCCCTTGACCGTGCGCCTGCGCACGCTCGAGCGGGTGATGTCCTCGCCTTTGAGGACGACCGTCCCCTGCCGCGTGGGCAGAAGCCCTGCCAGGGCGTCCGCGAGCTCGACCTGCCCATTGCCCGCGACCCCGGCGACCGCGAACACCTCCCCGCCGTGCACCTGGAAGCTGAGGCCCTTCACACGCGCGACCTTCTGCTCGTCGTGCACCGTCAGGCCCCTGACGTCCAGGACGACCTCGCCGAAGCGGGCGGGCCGCTTGCTTATCTCGAAGTCCACCTCGCGGCCGACCATCCGTTGCGCCATGAGCCTCGTCGAGGTCGTGGCCACGTCGAACACCTCGACGAGCCTGCCGCTGTTGAGGACGGCGCAGCGGTCGGCGACCTGTTTTATCTCCTCGAGCTTGTGCGTGATGAGGATGATGGTCTTGCCCGCGTCGCGCAGCGCCCGGACGATGGCGAGCAGCGCCTCGATCTCCTGCGGGGTGAGCATGGCGGTCGGCTCGTCGAATATGAGTATCTCGGCCTCGCGGTAGAGCATCTTGAGTATCTCGACGCGCTGCTGTGCGGACACGCCGAGGTCCTCGATGACGGCGGTCGGCTCCAGGTCGAAGCGGTAACGCGCCGAAAGCTCCCGCACCCGCCGGTCCGCCTCCTTGCGGTCCACGAGGGGGAGAAGCCCGAACAGACGCCTGACGGGCTCCTTGCCGAGTATGATGTTCTCCGTGACCGTGTAGTTCGAGACGAGCTTGAAGTGCTGGTGCACCATGCCGATGTCGAGGGCGACCGCCTCGGAGGGCGAGGCGATCCGCACCCGCTTGCCCCGGAGGAGTATCTCGCCCTCGTCCGGCTCGTACATGCCGAACAGCATGCTCATGAGCGTGCTCTTGCCCGCGCCGTTCTCGCCGAGCAGCGCGAATATCTCGCCTCGGCGGATGCTCAGGTCGATGTCGTCGTTCGCGACCACCCCGGGGAAACGCTTCGTGATGTGCCGCATCTCGACGATGACGTCCGGCTCGGGGGGCGGGGCGGCATCCTGCTCGGGGGGCGACCCCGCGTCCGGCTCGGGGGGCGGCCCCGCACCCGGATCGTCCCGCACCTCTCCCCTCTCGACGATGACGTCCGGTTCGGCCCGCCTACGCACCTGGTTCATACGTACTCCCGTGCTCGTGTACTCGTCTTGGGAGACGATGATCAATCATTGCATGCCGTCTTCCGGCCGTCTTGCCCCGTCCCCGCCCGTGCGGACGGCGGCATTACCGCAAGTAGTGCCCCCGTCCGCCCGAACAGGGACGGGGCAAACCGACTCGGAATCCGGCGCACAAGCATTAATCATCGCTTCCCTAGGGCCTGCAGGCTCTTGGGAAGAACTCAGCCGCCCTCACACTGCCAGCGGTCGATGAAGGCTGCGAAACTATGGTAGTATGGGTTCCATAAGAACCATCACGGCTATTTTGGAGACCATTATGGCAAGTACCGCAACACTCAGTATCAAGACCGACCCTGAGACCAAGGCAATCATCCAACAGGCGGCGGAGAACGTAGGGCTTTCCGTAAACGCCTTTGTTCTGATGGTGGCAAAGAATGCAGCAGAGTCAGACGAGATTGTGATTCGCAACTCAAGCCGCTGGGAGCGCGAGTCCATAAAGGAGTGGGAGGCATCCGACAGGCGGACAGTCTCATCCGAGGAGTTCAAGAAAGAGTTCGGACTCGATTGATGCTCGGCCACCGCAGCAGCATTTACAGGGAGCACTGAGGGCTGACAGCCTGTTCACACCCCCACTGTCATCCTGAGCCTGCCGAAGGATCTTTGGGTCCGAGCGCCCGGAAAACGCACCGCGTTTTCAGCGAGGACGGGCCGACAGGCCCATGGAGAGCGAAGCGGCCAACGGCAGGTCGAGGCCCTCTTCGACCTGCGGTCGACCGCTGGCGCGGTCGAAGATTCCTCGACAGGCTCGGAATGACAGTGGTGTGAATAGTAACGACAGCCTACATCTGACGGCAAGACGTACTGAGGCTCCCGCTACGCCCGCCAAGGCAATTTGGCTCAGGGCATCCTTTGCATTGCGCACGGAATTCCGAAAAAACAATGAACCGCTTTCGATCTCGCGACTATTACTAGGTGAAGGCTTCAGAAGGGTGAGTGCGCGTGTGCAGGAAACGTCCTTGGTGGTAGGCGCTGTTCGAACAAAGGCAAAGGCAGGCTCCAGGCTGTCTGCGGCGGGGCTTGTCGACGGGTACGGCGGGGCGGTCTACCGCTTCTGTCGGAGCATCACCTATGCGAGGGAGGATGCGGACGACCTGTTCCAGGACACCTTCCTCAAGGCATTCTCCCAGATGGCGAACGTGGAGGATGCGGACGACCCCCAGAGCTTCCTTTTGTCTGTGGCGGCCTTTCTGTGGAAGAGCAGGCGCAGAAAGTACGCCCGCAGGAGGCGGCTCGCGCCGGAGGTCGCACTCGACGAGGCCACAGACAGCGGCAGCGCTGCGGCGAGCACGGCGAGCACGGAAGACGACTTCATGGCGCGGGAGGAGCAGCGAGCCGTGCGGCGGCTCGTGGAGGCGCTCCCGGACAAGCTGAAGGCCCCCGTCGTCCTGTACTACGCCAACGAGATGAGCGTCGCGGACATCGCGTCCGTCCTCGGCCTGCCCGAGGGCACCGTGAAGAGCCGCCTGCACAAGGCTCGGAAGCTTATTGAGAAAGGATTGGTGGCAGACCATGGCTTCTGACAATCGAGTTGACGGAGTCGATGTCGACGCCCTGCTCCGTCGGGCGCTCTCCATCTCGGAGACGCCGAGTCGCGACCTCGTGGACAGGGTGAAGGGCCATGCCTCCCAGAAAGGCTCGCAGGGGCATTCGCGTTGGGAGAGAGCGTATGCGGGGGCTCCGCGTCGCCGCGTGTTTGCCACGGTCGCCGTTGCAACCATCCTTGTGCTGGCGCTGGGCACGACCGCGCTTGCGGCAACGGGGGCGCTCGGCACCCTGTTCGCGACGATTACCGGGGACGGGATGCTCGCCAACGATTCGCGCCGCGCCATCGTCGATGCCGGCTTCGTGGCCGAGGCGCAGGACGGGTCGCCTGTCTTCACCTTCGGTGCCACGCTGGAGCTCCAGGCCTACTATGCGGACAGCAACGAGATCGGCCTCGACTTCATCCTGTCCGGCGTGGACATCCCGGATGACCCCACTTCCGTGTTCATGCGGGAGTTCTCGTTGGAGATGACCGATGAGAACGGCAAGACCGCCGCGTGGAAGGAGAGCTTTGACTTCGAGACTGGCATCGAGAACAAGACGTTTCCCGGAGGCCATTACTTCTTCGACATGAAAAACAACACCCACGAAAGCGTGCGGAGCAACCAAGATTTTATCGCCATGGCCGATGTCGCGAAGACCGAGGATGGCAGGTACCAGGTTCCCGTTATTGTCAAATTCGACGAACCGGTGGTTTCTGTCGAGAAAAAGGTGCGTGTGAGCATCAGTGACCTGAGCTTCAGTTACTACGCTGGTGCAGACGGTGCGCTGGAGACCGTGGTCCTTGGGGGCGACTGGACATACGACATAGACGTCGATAGCAAGTTCCTGCGCATCGAAGCCCTCTCCTACAGTGTCGCGCCAGGTTTCGCAACTGCCGGCATCGAGGTCACGAGTGTGACGGTCCTGCCCTCCGTGTGCAGGCTCGAGGCTGATCTTGACTTCTCGAAGAACGGCTTGGGCCACCCTGACAGCGCGACGCTCTCGGCTGAGACGGGCTACCCGCAGGCCAAGTACGACCTGATGCACGTAGACGCCTGTGCGGAAGCGGGCGGCAAACGTTACGATGCCGGGTCTTGGAGTCAAAACGGCGTGACGGACGGCGTCGCGAAGTGTTGGTTCGAGCTCGACAGCATGTACTTCGATGCCCCCGAGACCCTTACGCTCTCTTTTGCATCTGGTCGCACGGTCGTAGAGCTTCCGCTTACGCTGGACAAGTAGGAGGTTTCACCCTGGCGGGGAACGCCGGAACGTGCCGCTCCCCGCCGGTTTTTGAGGGATTCGAGGGATTGAAAGGCCAGCTATGAAAAGTCAATAGAGTCTTGAGAAGTTTTTGAAAGTGATCTTTGAAAGTTGAATATGGGACAAACCCGGGTCGCATACGAAGACTTTAGGCATTTTTGGGCAGCATAAGGTGGCGGGCGGCAGAACCGCTCGCTATGATTGCGGATTGAGGTCTTCAGGCTACCCGGCGACCGGGCAGACGTATTCGGTGTTCCTGGTCAAAACGGCAAAGATGGTGTTGCAGAGCTTTCGAGCCACGGCGGTCATCGCCACCTTGTGGCACTTGCCCTCCGAGCGCTTCTTGGCATAGTAGGCTTTAAACGCCGGGTCAAACATCCTAGCCCGGTCAGCAGCTATCCAAAGCGCCCAGCGCAGGAACGTCGAGCCGCGCTTGGACAGGTGGTTCTTCGTGCCGGTGAACTCACCGGACTGAAAGACCGACGGGTCAAGCCCGGCATAGGCCACCAGGCTTGATGGCTTCTTGAACCGCGTTATGTCGCCAATCTCGCCGAGGATGGTGGCTGCGCAGACGATGCCGATCCCAGGGATAGTGGCGATGGGTGTCGCGGCGACGTCCAGCAGCGACTTCATCTCCTTGTCAATGGCCCTGAGCTGCTTTTTGCTGAACTCGATTTGGGTCAGTAGTTGCACCAGCGCCATAGACTGGGATTCGACGGCGGCATTGGTGGCAAACGAGTCTTTGGCCGCATCCCGCAGCCTTATCGCCAACTCGGAACCCAACTTGCCCCTGCTGGAGCTTTTCAGCAGGTTCGCGAGGGAGTCGATATGGGCGCGGGACAGCGCTCTGGCCGACGGGTAGCGCAAAAGCGCTGCTGTAGAGGCTGTGCCGAAGATGTCGGAGAAGAAGCGCTCGTACTCCGGGAAGAGCTGGTCTAAAATCGCGATGACCTTTCTTTTGCAATCGCCTATAATCTGCATTTGAAAGGTGCGAAACCTTGCGATCGACTTCAGCTCTGCGGCTTCAGACGATGACATCTTAAAGCAGCCTGGGCGTTGAAGCAGCAGCCACTGCGCCAGCGCCAATGCGTCGACAGCATCGTTTTTCACCTTTCTTATGCTTTGGGCCTTGGCGAAGTTGTGGGTCTGAAGCGGATTGCCCAGGGCAATCTGAAAGCCGTGGACCACCAGATGCGCCGATATGGCGTTGCTGCAGTGGCCGGTGGACTCTAAGGCGACCTTTGAGTTTTCGTGCGTGACGCCTGACGCAGCAAGCATCTCTAACATCACCTTGAACCCCTCGGTCGTGTTGGCGAGCTCAAAGCCCTCTATGACTTTTTCGCCCTCGCCTGTGATTACCGCCATGCTGTGCTTTCGCTTGGCGACATCGATGCCTACGTAGTACACCTTCTACCTCCAATCAATCAAACGGATAAAGGGTGGCAGGTTCTTCCCCGGAGCCTGACGGCACACATCCTCGTTAGACATGAAGCGACTGAGCGCTATCCAGCTGATCGGTGTTACTCCGCCAGGCAGGGGCGCAAGCCTTTCAGAAGAAGACTGAGCTTCAGGAGATGAAATGCGACCCCTGCCGTCATGGATTGCCCCATATTCACAAAGACGTAAGTACAGGACTGAAAGTCTCCGGGAGGAGACGATGATTATGATACGAGGAGGGGATGCCATGCGAGCGGATCGGTACGGACGCTAGTGCGCTGACTGCCATCGAGGATTCGAGTTGTCCCGTTTCAAGAAGAAGGAGGATTTCATGAAGAAGAAGATAGCGATTTTTGCGATTGTTGGCATCCTGTTGTTTGGGGGCGCTATTCCTGCATTTGCTGGCAACGCGGATTTTAATCTTCTCATCCAGCAAGGCGGTATCGAGTCACATACTGCGACGAACGCGAAAGATGACAGCGAGGGGCGCTGGTACGTTACGCCGCTGTCCAGCCTAGGGAGTGCTTCCAGCGACTGGAACACGGGTGAAGCGGTATACTTTCGTGCACAGAATTTCGCTGGAGCGGCGCTCTCGGATACGGTAGGGCTGATCAAGAATGGGAATGGGCCTAACGGCTTTTTCGGAACCTATAACGTCCATGCATACCAGTGGTATTGGAGTTCTCTCTCTGTGGGTGCGAACTATGTTGTCAAAATGGCTGGCTATAAAAACAGCGACAGCTTCGGCGCTTTGCGTATGGTCGGCAGGTGGTGTCCCTAGAGGTCGATTGTGGGAATCTGGTGGCTGTAGGCTTCTCGCTTGCCTGCACCCTCTTTCCAAAATGGCAGCGTCTATGAGTAGGTATATTCCGGCGTTTGGTCTTCATATCGTTGCGTCGGAGGAACCTTACGGCAGCGGGCAGGGAAGGGGCAGCGCATGCATTTCACGAAACGCGCGTTCCTGAGCATCGTGCGGCGGCCCGGCAAGAACCTCATCCTGCTCCTCGTCGTGTTCGCCCTCGGAAGCTTGGCGGCGGGTGCGGTGGCGGTACGCCAGGCGGTGGCGGAATCCGAGGAGGCGGCGAAGCAGGCGCTGGGGGCAAGCGTATCCTTGGGGCGTGATACCCAAGCGCTGACAGGGGCTTGGAAGAGGGGAATTGACTTCGACGAGTTCATTGTCAAGAACCTCAGCGCGGAGCTCGTTGAGGAGCTGGGGCGGCGCCCCGAGGTCAGGAGCTTCGACTATTCGACCAATGCATTCCTTGCGGCCCCGGAACTGAGGAACTGGTACCCGGCTTGGGATACGGAGGCCCTGAGTTATGGCCCGGTAGCGGATATGGCCTACTTCGTGCTCCGGGGCACGCGCTATGCCCCTGTCATGCCCATCGAGGAGGGTGCCCTCGCTCTCGTGGAGGGGCGCACGTTCACCGAGGAGGAGGTCGCCGAGGGCAGGCCGGTCGCCCTCATCCCCGACGTGGTGGCCGCAGAGAACGGCCTCCACGCAGGGGATGCTGTGACCCTCCTCAACGAGGTGCGGGACTACTCGGAAGTGAGTTCGGTGAAAGGTTACGGTCGGGAGGACGGTGAGGTGCTCGCCTCGCGCGATGTCGTGCTCGAGGTCATCGGTGTGTTCTCCCTCGACGGTGGCGCGGGCGCTGCCGTCGCAGACGGGCTGGGCAGGGATGCGCTCAAGGAACGTGTCGCCCAGGCTGCGAACGAGTACTACCGAACCTTCTATGTGCCCGTAAGCCTCGCGCGGGAGGAGCAGGAGTTCGCTCTGGAGGCGGAGCGTAAGTTTGCGGGGCAGGCACCGGACGACAGAGGGCCGTCCTATACTCTCCTCTATCTGCTCCATTCCGCCGACGACCTCGACAGCTTCGAGCAGGCGGCGCAGGCGGCGCTCCCCGAGTTCTATAAGGTGCTCTCCGCCACGACCCAGTTTGAGGAGGTGGCCGCCCCGATGAAGAGCATCCAACGGGCTATGGACACGACCGTCCTCGCCACGGCGGCGGCGGCGTTGGCCGTCGTCTCGCTCGTCGTCGTGCTCTCCTTGCGTGACCGCCGACGTGAGTTCGGCGTCTACCTCTCGCTCGGCGCGCACCGCCCTGCTGTCGTCGCTCAGGTGCTCGTGGAGGTGCTCGTGGTCGCCCTCGTCGCCCTTGCTCTTGCGTTGCTCGTGGGCTCGCTCGCTTCCGATGCGCTCTCCCAGCAGGTGGTGGAGGGCCGGATGGCGGCTCGGCAGGGCATCGCTTACTCGGGCTACGGAGTGGAAATCTCGGGCAACCACCTCGGCGACGACGTGGGCCTCCTGATAGGCACGCTCTCCGCAGAGGATGCCGTGGCGGGCTATCGGGTGGGCATCGACGCGCCCTATGTGCTCACGTTCCTTGGCCTTGGCATGGGCGTGGCGGCCCTCTCGTGCGCTGTGCCCCTGCTCTACGTGCTGCGTTTGAAGCCTAGACGAATACTGATGTGAGGGAATGCCATGTCATGCCTCGTTTCAAGGAAGGGAGCGACTATGCCCAGATTCGTGTTGCTTGTTGCTTCGTTCCTGCTCGCGCTCGCGCTCAGTTCCTGTCAGGGTGCCGGTCGTGCCTCTGGAGAGGACGCCGGCAACCCCATCAGCAACCCCCTTGCGCAATCAGTGGATACTCCTGTGACGCTTGATGTCCCGGCGCTTGCCTTTTGCGCGGTTACGCCGGAAGAGGTTATGTCCTGCCTCCTCGAAGGCAGGACTGTCTCTGATACCGAATACTATGAAGTTGTGGATGACTCAGTCTGTACCATTACGACGACCGAGGGTTTTGTCGCATCCGTAGCGACCAGCAGTTCGTTTGCGAACCACAGTTCGCTTGTGTTCCGTGGCCCGCTTGCGAGATCCGTCGATCAGATCTTGGGCCTCGCTGTGGACAGGGATGCTTTTTTAGGGGCGAAGAGCTCGTCTACAGCCGAGAGCCTTTGGTTCTGTAGTCCTGAGGGGCCGTCGACACGCTGAAGGCTGCTCTGACCGGTCTGGGCTTCACCCAGACCGGCGAGGTGGCGATCTATGCCCTCGGCCACGAGGCGATGGCAGCGGCTGAGGAGGCTATTTTGGGGGATCCGAACAATGATGACATGCTCGCCTTGGGCAAGCTTGCCTCCAAAGACTCTTGGACGGAGGCCGACGACTGCTACTACATAGTCCTTGAGACGGAAATCGGCGGCATCCCTCTGCACTCTGACGACTTTACCAGCGTTCAGACTTACAACTCCAGTCCGGGTGGTGCCATCGAGGCCCTCGTTACCGCTGACGGCATCGTCTCGCTTTGGGTCAAGGCGTTCTACACGACGGATCACTCGACTGTAAGGACGGTTGAGCTCCTGCCCCAAGAGGCTGCGGACAGGTGCTTGGATGAGAAGTACGGTCTCCTCATCACGAATCGCCCCTACGAGGTCACCGACGTTCGGCTGGAGTATTTTGTCCAATACACCGACTCCTTGCATGCTGCGGTCGAGTTGGTGCCTGCATGGAGCTACTCGATAGCGGATAGGGCACAGAACGGCCCGGTGGATGCCGATGGGATGCCCTCCCAATGCTATTTCAACGCGGTCACGGGAGAGGAGATACTGTGAGGCACGTCTCCCGGAGGCGCCTGTGTGGCTAGCCGTATCGAGCTCGACAGCATGTACTTCGACGCCCCCGAGACGCTCACGCTCTCCTTTGCGGTCGATAGCACGTCTGTGGAAATTCCGCTTACGCTGGACAAGTAGAAGGCTTCACCTTGGCGGGGAACGGCGGAACGTGCCGCTTCCCGCCGGTTTTTGAGGGATTCGAGGGGTTGAAAGGAGGGGATGCCATGCGAGCGGATAGGTACGGACGCTAGTGCTCTGACCACCATCGAGGATTTGGGCTGTCCCGTTTCAAGAAGAAGGAGGATTTCATGAAAAAGAAAATAGCGGTCTTTGCGATTGTCGGTGTCCTGTTGTTCGGGGGCATCTCCCCTGCGTTCGCAGGCAACGTGGATCTTATGCTGCTTATGAATCCAAATGGCACCAATGAAGAAACTCCACCGAATCAAAAGGTAGATAACGAGGGACGCTGGTTTGTTACGCCGCGAACCAGTTTTGACGGTGTTGCCAGCGACTGGCATGTAGGAGAAAAGGTGTACTTTCGTGCCAAGCTCTCTGGCGGGGCGGTAGTCTCAGACACCATAGAGCTGATCAGGGGCTCGTATGGGTATAACGGCTTTCCGGGAGCATACGGCCAAACGTCATACCAATGGTACTGGAGCAGCACTACTGTAGGTGCAAACACATGGATTAGAATGCTTGGCCATACAACCAACGATGAGTTTGGCTGGCTGCGTCTCGCTGTCAAGTGGTGCTCCTAGAGGCTGAGAGAGCGAAGAGTCTGCTCTACGTGCTGCTCCTGCGACTCCGGAGGATGGAGGCACGCCTCCCCGCCTCCCGCCCCGCTTCAAGGAAAGAAGGGCTTGCTATGCCAAGGTTCGTGCTCTGTGCCGTCTCGTGCCTGCTCATGCTTACGCTCGCCGCCTGCCAGGGCGCCGGCCGTGCCTCCGGCGAGGGCGCAGCAAGCTCCCTCAGCAACCCCTTGGGGCAGTCGGTGGATGCCTCTGCGACGCTGGACATCCCAGCCCTTGGCATCCGTCTCCTTACGCCGGAGGAGGCCGAGGCCTGCCTCTTGGAGGGCAAGACCGTCTCCGACGTCACCTACCACGACGAAAGCCAGGGCGGGCCAGGTTACAGCATTACGACGACCGACGGCTTTTCCGTATACATAGATCACAGTGTCGGATATCTCAGCATGTCCAGCCCATTCTCTCAAGCCATCGGAGATGTTCTCAGTCTTGGTGCATCCCGCTACGCTCTTTTAGAAGCGGCGGGGACGGCGACAGACGAGGCACTTTGGTTCTGCAGCCCCGAGGAGGCCGTCGACGAGGCGAGGGCAGCCCTGGGTGCCTTGGGCCTCACTTCGTCCGGCGAGGTGACGGTCTATGCCCTCGGCCACGAGGCGATGGCTGCGGCCGAGGAGGACGTCTTGGGGGATCCGACAAACGAGGACATGATCGCGTATGGGAAGATCGTCCCCAAGGAGTCCTGGACGGAGGCCGATGACTGCTACCGCATAATCCTCGAACCAGAAGTCGACGGCATCCCCCTGTACGCCGACGACCCCACCCGTGCCCTCCAGAGCCCAGACTACAGAGCCGGCATCCCCGCCGAGGCCCTCGTCACCGCCGAGGGCCTCGTGTCGCTCACGTTCTCGGCGCTCTACACGGTGGATCCCGCTGCCTCAAGGACGGTCGAACTCCTGTCCCAGGAGGCCGCCGACAGGCTTTTGGAGGAGAAGTACGGTGCCCTCATCGCGGCTCGTCCCTACGAGGTCGCCGACGTCCGACTGGAGTACTGCGTCCGCTACACCGACCCCTCGCGCTCTGCGGTCGAGCTGGTGCCCGTGTGGAGCTACCGGATAGCGGACGGGGCGCAGGACGGCCCGGTGGAGGCCGACGGGATGCCCTATCGCTGCCACTTCGATGCGGTCACGGGGGAGGAGATACTGTGAGGCAGGCCTCCAGGGGGCGCCTGTATGGCTAGCCGCAGATCAGCCTTGCGCTCCGATCTGCGGAGGGCCTTCCTCTCGCCGCGCTTCTGTGGGGCGGCCCTTGCCATCGTGGCGCTCTGCTTTCTCTCGATGTCCCTGGAGCGCTCGGCCGCCCTGGGCGCAGGGGCAACCCAGAGCGTCTCCTACCTCTTTCATTTTTTCGTCTTTCAGAACACCACCCTCGCAATCGTCGCCTACAGCCTGGGGGTTGCTGCCTACGGCCACTCGTTCTGTGCAGACTACCGGAGCCGTTTCGTGAGGTTCTGCGTGATCCGCTCCTCCGCAGGGGCCTATGCGTCCTCGCGGGTCGTCGCCGTGGCGCTCTCGACCTTTGCGGCGGTCCTTCTGGGCTATGCCTGCGCCGCGCTGCTCCTTGGGCTCCAGGCGCCCTTGACCGCCGCCCATGAGGCGGTCTCCTTCGAGTTCCTGTTCTTCGGCGGGGTCGTCCAGCTTCCGGCCTTGGCGTATCTGTTGCTGCAGATGGTGGCGATGAGCGTCGCCTGCTCGTTCTGGGCGGTGTTCGCGCTCTATGTCTCCTCGGTCGTCCCCAACGTCTTCGTGGTCTATGCGGCACCCGTCGTGGCCTATTGGTTCACGGGCCTCGTCTCCTCCTTGCTCGGCCTCCCGTCCTTCCTCAGGATAGGCAGGCTCGCGGAGGGCCTTGCGGTCTTTCCTGACGCGGGCCTCTCGCTGCTCTACTCCGTTTTTCTCTTCATCGTTTTGACGGCCCTGTTCGGCCTGCTCTTCTGCCGGAGCGTAAGAAAGAGGCTCGGCGATGGGTAGTATGCGGGTGGTTGTCCGCCTCGCCACGAACAATTTCAGGCGCTGGCTCATCGAGCCGCGCTACTGGGTGTCCTTCCTCTTGGCGGCCTTCGTCGTCCACGGCTTCAGCCAGGGCTTTGTGGCCTTCTCGCAGGTGGTCGACGTCCCTGTCGCGCCGTGGACCCTCCCTTTCCTCTTGGGCGACCTGCGGGTCTGCATGCCGCTCTTCTTTGCGGTGGTTCTCCTCTTCTGCGACGCGCCGTTCATACACGACTTGACGCCCTACGAGAGCATCCGTGCGGGCAAGGTGCGATGGCTCTGCGGCCAGCTGCTCTACGTCCTTTTGGCGACGCTCGTCTATGTGCTGTTCGTGACGGCGGTCAGCGTCCTTACGCTCGTCCCCCATCTGGGCTTCACCTTTGAGTGGGGGAGGATCCTCTCGACAGCCGCCCTGACGACGGCAGGCTACAACTACATCGACGTCCCTGTCCCCTATGTCGTACAGGCGAGTTATACGCCGGCCTGTGCCATGGCGCTCAGTTCCGGGCTGTTTGCCTTGGAGGTCGCCCTGATAGGCCTTGCCATGTTCGCCGTGAACCTCTACTCGGGGCGTGCCGCCGGCATCGCGATGGGACTCGTGGCCTCCCTCGCGCCCCAGTTGTTCCAGTTCTCGGGGAGCGGCTACTGGATGTACCACTTCGCTCCCACGGCCTGGTCGGACCTCTCTATCCTGGATACCACGGGCTTTTCGCCCTATCCCACGGTGTCTTACGCCCTTGCAGTGTTGATTGGCGCTTGCCTGGTGTTGGCGGCTGCGTCCCTGTTCAAAGCGCGGTCGTTGAAAATCGACGTGTCGAAGCCCCTTTAGGAGCATGAGGAGCATTGCCTTGGATATCGTGACTATCGCGAACGCGACAAAGAAGTACGGGGAGCACGTGGTATTGGACGACGTGAGCCTGAGCTTCGAGCAGGGACTCATCCATGGCATCACGGGTCGCAACGGCTGTGGGAAGACCGTGCTCCTCAAGGCGGTCTGCGGCTTTGTCCCCCTCAGCTCGGGGAGCATCACCGTGGACGGCAGGCGGATAGGGAAGGACACCGATGTGCCCAAAGACGTGGGCATCATCATCGAGGCCCCGGGCTTCCTCCCCCAGTACAGTGCGCTTGGCAATCTGAGGCTCTTGGCGAACATCAGGGGAAAGGCCACCAAGGAACAGCTGGCCGGTGCCCTCGAACGGGTGGGGCTCGACCCTTTGAGCAGGCAGCATGTGGGCAAGTTCTCGCTGGGCATGCGCCAGCGTCTGGGCATCGCACAGGCGATCATGGAGGATCCTGCGCTCCTCATCTTAGACGAGCCCTTCAACGGGCTTGACGTAGCGGGCGTCGAGGACATGCGGCAGCTCCTGATCGAGCTGCGGGAGCACGGAAAGACCATTCTCATGGCCAGCCACTCGAGGGAGGACCTGGCGCTCCTCTGCGACACCGTCTGCCAGATGGATCAGGGGCGCATCGTAGCGAAGGACGGAGGTGACGGCGCATGGGCTTCGTGAGGCGTGCGTTTCTGAGCATCGTGCGGCGGCCTGGCAAGAGCCTCATCCTGTTCTTGGTCGTGCTCGCACTCGGCAGCCTGATGGCGGGCGCGGTGGCGGTGCGCCAGGCGGTGGCCGGTTCCGAGGAGGCAGCAAAACAGGCGCTGGGCGCCAGCGTTTCCTTGGGAGGGGACTCCCAGGCGTTGACGGAGGCCCAAGAGCGGGGGGTGGACTTCGATGACTTCGTCGTCAAGAACCTCAGCATTGAACTCTTCGAGGAGCTGGGGCGGCGCCCCGAGGTCAGGGCTTTCGACTACTCGATCGACGCCATGCTAATCATTGCCCCGGAGTTGAAGAACTATCGGGTACCCGGGGCTTTGGATTTCGGCCCGGTTGACGACATGGCCCATTTCACGCTTCGGGGCACGCGCTACGCTCCCGTCATGCCCATCGAGGAGGGTGCACTTGCCCTCGTGGAAGGGCGCACGTTCACGGAGGAGGAGGTCGCCGAGGGCAGGCCGGTCGCCCTCATACCCGACATGGTGGCTGCGGAGAACGGCCTTCACGTGGGCGACCGCGTCGCCCTCCTCAACGAGGTGCGGGACTACTCGTCAGCGGATCAGGCGGGGAAGTTCTCCAGTCGGGAGGACGGTGAGGTGGTCGCCTCGCACGACCTCACGCTCGAGGTCATCGGCGTGTTCTCCCTCGGCGGCGGCGCGGGCGCGGCGGCTGCAGGCAGCCAAGGCAGACAGGAGCTTCAAGAGCGCGTCACGGAGGCTGCGAACGAGTACTACGAGGTCTTCTACGTGCCCGTCGGTCTCGCACGCGAGGAACAGGAGTTTGCTCTGGAGGCGGAGCGCAAGCTCACGAGGGAGGAGTCGGAAGGCAGGGGGCCGCGCTACAGCGTTCTCTACCTGCTTCACTCCCCAGACGACCTCGACAGCTTCGAGCAGGCGGCGCAGGCGGCGCTCCCCGAGTTCTACCAGGTGCTCTCCGCCACGACCCAGTTCGAGGAAGTGGCAGGCCCGATGAAGGGCATCCAGCGGGCCATGGGCACGGCGCTCGTCGTAGTGGCAGCTGCGGCGCTCACCGTCGTCTCGCTCGTTGTCGCGCTCTCCCTGCGCGACCGCCGCCGCGAGTTCGGCATCTATCTTTCGCTCGGCGTGCATCGTCCTGTCGTCGTGGCCCAGGTGCTCGCGGAGGTGCTCGCGGTCGCCCTCGTCGCCCTCGTCCTCGCGCTGTTCGTGGGCTCCCTTGCTTCTGGGGCGCTCTCTCAGCACATGGTGGAGGGCCAGATGGCGGGTCAACAGGACATCTCCTCGATGCACTCTATCTCGGGCAACTCACTGACGAGCACCATGGGTCTTCTGATGGGCACATTGTCCGTAGAGGACGCCATGGCGAGCTATCAGGTGAGTGTCGACCTGCCCTACGTGTTCACGTTCTTCGGGGTCAGCGTAGGCGTGGTGGCCCTTTCCTGCGTCGTGCCCCTGCTCTACGTGCTGCGCCTGAAGCCTCGGAGGATACTGCTATAAGGGGAGGGATCAGCTTGACGAGGACAGGGGCGGCAGGCCCGAGGGTTTGAGGCACCCTGCCGATTCCAAGAAAAATGTGAACCGTTCCCCAACTCGCAACTATTACTAAGTGAAGGCTTCAGAAGGGTGGGTGCCTGTGTGCGGGAAACGTCCTTGGTGGCAAGCGCTGCTCGAACAAAGAAAGAAGGATCGGTTGTGCCAAGGTTCGTGCTCTGTGCCCTCTCGTGTCTGCTCGTGCTTGCGCTCGCCGCCTGCCAGGGTGTCGGCCGTGCCTCCGGCGAGGGCGCAGGCGGCTCTCTCGGCAACCCCTTGGGGCAGTCGGTGGATGCCCCTGCGACGCTGGACGTCCCGGCCTTTGGCATCCGTGTCGTTACGCCGGAGGAGGCCGAAGCCTGCCTCTTGGAGGGCAAGACCGTCTCCGACGTCACCTACCGTGACGAAAGCCAGGGCGGGCCGAATTACCGTATTGCGACAACCGACGGCTTTGACGTATACGTAGATCACGCCGGTTACGTCAGCTTCTCCGGTCCGTTCTCCAAGGCCATCAGAGACGTTTTCGATTTGAGCGCATCCAGCGACGCTCTTTTAGGGGCGGAGGGGGCGGCGGCGGGCGGGAGGCTTTGGTTCTGCAGCCCCGAGGAGGCCGTCGACAAGGTGAAGGCTGTCCTGAGCGGCCTTGGCTTTATCTCGTTCGGCAAGGTGACGACCTATGCCCTCGACCACGAGGCGATGGCAGCGGCCGAGGAGGGCATCTTGGGGGACCCGGACAACGAGGGTGTGTCTCTGTACAGGAAAATCGTCCCCAAGGAGTCTTGGACAGAGGCCGACGACTGCTATTACCTGATCCTCGAGCCAGAGGTCGGCGGCATCCCCCTGTACGCCGACGACCTCACCGGCACCCTCCAAAGCCCAGAGTACAGAGGGGGTGCTCCCATCGAGGCCCTCGTTACCGCCGAGGGCCTTGTGTCGCTCTCGGTCTCGGCGCTCTACACGGTGGATACTTCGAACGTAAGGACGGTCGAGATCCTACCACAGGAGGCCGCCGACCGGCTCTTGGACGAGAGGTACGCGGCGGCCCTCATCGCGGCGCGTCCCTACGAGGTCACCGACGTCCGCCTGGAGTACTGCGTCCGCTACACCGACCCTTCGCGCTCTGCGGTCGAACTGGTTCCCGTGTGGAGCTATTTGATAGCGACCGGGGCGCAGGACGGCCCGGTGGAGGCCGACGGGATGCCCTACCGCTGCCACTTCGATGCGGTCACGGGGGAGGAGATACGGTGAGGCAGGCTCAGCATCTCTACGTGCTGCGCCTGAAGCCCAAGAGGATACTGATGTGAGAAGGGAAGAGGAGGTCATGCCCGCACGGTCGCTGGCTTTCGCTTCCGGCAAGCAGTATAGTGGTGTCTCGACAGGCACAGCCGTTCGAGGGTGCCCGTGTCTTGATGTCAGCGAAGGAAGGAGGCGTCGCATGGACTTCGCGAGACGTGCGGCCTTGAGTATCGTGCGGAGGCCGGGGAAGAGCCTTATCCTGTTCCTGGTCGTGCTCATCATCGGCAACCTGATAGCGGGCACCGTGGCGGTGCGCCAGGCGATCGTGCAGTCCGAGGAGGCGGCGAAGCAGGCGCTCGGCGCCAACGTCTCTTTGGGGATGGACGACCAGAAGCTCATGGAGGCCTACAACAGGGGCGAGGAGCCCACGATCGAATATCCTGATGCCGCGCTCATCGAGGAGCTGGGGCAGCGGCCCGAGGTCAGGAGCTTCGACTACTCGCTCGGCGCCTATCTCCTCTCCCGAACCTTGAAGAACTACCAGCCGCCTGAAAGCGAGGGTGGCGTTGCGAGTGCCATCGCCGTCGGCCCGGACGCGGATTCGGCCTACTTCACGCTCCGTGGCATACGCTATGCCCCCGTCCTGCCCATCGAGGAGGGCAAGCTCAGCCTTGTGGAGGGGCGCGTGTTCACCGATGCGGACATCAGCGAGGGCAGGATGGTCGCCATCGTCCCCGACGTGGTGGCCGAGACGAACAACCTCCATGTGGGCGACACCGTCGTCCTTGTCAACGAGATACAGGACTGGTATTCGGCGGGCGGGACGGACATCGCCGCCTCCGACGAGTCGGGCGCCAAGGTGGCGGCCTCGCATGACGTGGTGCTCGAGGTCATCGGCATATTCGCGCGCAACAGCGGTGCCGACGACCTGACAGGGGGCGACAAGGACGAGGCCGGCACCGGCGGCGGCGGGGGCGTCGTCGTCGACTTCACTGAGAGCGAGCTGTACAGCACCCTCTACGTGCCCATCAAGGTGGCGCAGGCGGAGGACGAGTTCAACACGGAGGAGTACCGCAAGCTGGCGGTGGCCGCAGGCGAGGGCGAGCTGTGGTCGAACGAGAGCTACACCCCGTATTACACGCCGGTCTACCTGCTCAACTCCATCGACGACCTCGAGAGCTTCGAGCAGGCGGCGTCCGCACGGCTCCCCGAGTACTACAAGGTGCTCTCTGCCACCTCCCAGTACGAGCAGGTCGCAGGGCCGATGAGGGACATCCAGAACATCATGTCCGTGGCGCTCGTCGTCGTGGTCGTCGTGGCGCTTGCCGTCGTCTCCCTCGTCGTCGTGCTCTTTTTGCGTGACCGCCGCAAGGAGTTCGGCATCTACCTCTCGCTCGGTGCGCGCAGGCCGCTGATCGTCAGCCAGGTGCTGATAGAGGTGCTTGTGGTCGCAATTGTGGCCTTGGGCATCGCGCTGTTCACGGGCTCGCTCGTCTCGGGCGGTCTCTCGCAGCAGATGGTGGACAACCAGCTGATGCCCTCGCAGGGCGCGGGCGACGGGATGATGATCTCGGCAGGCAGCTACCTGGGGGGCGACGCGGGCCTTTTGATGGACTCCATCTCGGCCGAGGACGTGGCGGCGGGCTACCGCGTGAGCCTCAGCGTGCCCTACGTGCTCACCTTCCTGGGGCTCGGCGTGGGAGTGACGGCGCTCTCGTGCGTCGTGCCGCTGCTCTACGTGCTGCGCCTGAAGCCCAAGAAGATACTGATGTGAGAAGGGAACGCCCCATGGCCATACTGTCTCTGCGCAACCTCACCTATGCCTATCAGGACGGCGCCACCCAGCGCTATGTCCTAAGCGACATCTCCTACGACTTCGAGCCGGGCCGCTTCTATGCCATCCTCGGCAACTCCGGCTCGGGGAAGACCACCCTGCTCTCCTTGATGAGCGCGCTCGACGCGCCCCGCTCCGGCGAGGTCCTCTACCAGGGCACGGACATCCAGAAGCTGGGCTACGAGGGCTTCAGGCGCAACCACGTGAGCATCGTCTTCCAGAGCTACAACCTCATCCCGTGGCTCACCGCCACCGAGAACGTGCTCGTCGCGATGGACATCACCGACAACAAGCTGCCGGCAGACCAGCGTGCCGTCGCGACCAACCTGCTCTCGTACCTCGGCATCGACGCCACGAGGGCCGAGCGCCGCGTGCCGCAGCTCTCGGGCGGGGAGCAGCAGCGCGTCGCCATCGCGCGGGCGCTTGCCACCAACGTGGACCTCATCCTCGCCGACGAGCCCACCGGCAACCTCGACGAGACGAGTTCTGAGGAGATTGTGCAGATATTCAAGGCATTGGCTCACGAGCACGACAAGTGCGTCGTCGTCGTCACCCACGCCGCCGAGGTCGCCAACGAGGCGGACGAGGTGCTGAACCTGTCCAAGGGGGTGCTCGGCGAGGTGACGGGCGGGGCGGCGGTTGCTGCTGCGGTTGCCCCCGGCGATCCGATGGTCGCTGCTGCGGCTGCGCCTGGCACCCCTGCGTTTGCTGCTCCCAGCGGCCCGGCGGTCGCTGCGCCCGGCGGCCCTGTGTCCGCCGCGCCTGCTGTCCCCTCGACTGCCGCTCCTGCCGCGTCGGATTCGGACTCGGAAAGAGAGGCGCTGGTGTAGCATGGGCGATTTTTTGAGCCAGTTCGAGGGCGACGGCGTCAAGCCGGTGGTCGCGCAGCGGGCAGCCCCTGGTTCCGATGTCGGGGCCGCACCCGACGGCGCCGCGCCCGCTGGTGGCGCCGCGCCCGCGTCTGCCCCCACCGGCACCGTCGAGCCAGGCCACGACGGCCTTTTCGTCCCCGTGACCCCCGTCGCCCCCGCCTCGTCCGCCTACGGCATCCGTTCGCTCGACCATCGCGTCGAGGTCGACAAGGGCTACCGACGCAAGAGGCTGGTGCGTGCGGTCGTCGTCATGGGCGCCGTCGTAGTGTTCGCGGCGCTCGCCTTCCTCGCCTGGTACCTCATGCGCCTGGTCGAGGTGCCGGAGCTGGTGGGCAAGCAGGTGGCGGAGGCGCAGTCCTTCTCCAACGACTCGGGGATAGGGCTCGACCTGGCCGAGGAGTACCGCCTGGCCGAGGAGGAGGGCACGGTCCTCTCCCAAAGCGTCCCCGCTGGCGAGAAGCTCAGCAAGGGCTCGGTGCTGGCGCTTGCGGTGAGCAAGGGGCCCGACCCTGACGAGGCCCTTGCCCTGCCCGACTTCGCGACCCTGAAGCGCGCTGCCGCCGAGGCCTGGATACAGGACATGCGGGCGGACAACCTGCGCCTCGTGCAGGAGTACAGCGACACGGTTGCGGACGGGGACTTCCTGCGGATCGAGTTTCGGGGCAACGACGTGGATGCCGCACGCTACCGCCGTCGCGACTACGCGACGCTGTACTACTCACAGGGCGCCGAGGTGTTCGAGAAGAACATCACGGTCCCGGACTTCGCGGGCAAGATGCGCAGCGAGGTCGAGACCTGGGCGCAGACGAACAGCCTCGTGCTGACCGTCGAGGAGGCGGACTCGGACACGGTCGAGGAAGGCGGCGTCGTCAGCCAGAGCGTGGCGGCGGGCGAGAAGCTCGCCAAGAAGGACGCGTTCTCGGTCACGGTCTCCCTCGGCAAGGCGATTATCGTGCCGGACTTCTCCGCCTACACGGCCGAGACGGCCTCCGCCGCCGCCGAAGGGCTGCCTCTCGTCATCGAGACGCGCTTCCACCCCAGCGTCGCCTACGGTCGCTTTGTCTCCCAATCGCTCGCGGCCGGGACGCGCCTGCTGCCCGGCGACGAGGCCACGCTCACCGTGACCTACTCGGAGGGCCTGCCCTACCTCAGGGACTATCGGGGGACGAGTGAGGGCGACCTGCCTGCGGCCTTCTTCAACGACTTCGCCACCAAAGGCGCGAACGTCACCTACGAGCTGCGCTACGTGGACTCCTCCGAGTCCAAGGGCACGGTGGTCGCCATGGACGACCACAGCCGCTTCATCCCCCTTGAGTTCCACGTCGTCATCGACGTGAGCAAGGGCAACCTCAAACCGCCTGTCGATGCCGGGGATGGGGAGGATGCCGACACCGGAACCAAGACCGGCACGGGCACTGATGCCAGCACCAAGACCGGGGACGATGTCGGCACCGGAACCAAGACCGGCACGGGCACTGACACCGGCACCAAGACCGGAGACGATGCCGATGCCGATGCCGGAGCCAAGACCCCGACCAAGTCCACGACCAAGACCGACACCAAGGCCAAGGCCGCTTAGGGAGATGGTTACTGAGCTCGCACCCCACTGTCATTCCGAGCCCCGCCGAGGAATCTTTGGACACGCAGTGTCCAACGGTAGGTCAGGGGCCCCTCCG
>JAISGJ010000220.1 GCA_031263105.1 Coriobacteriales bacterium | reverse complement strand
TTATGTTCTTGCCGATATCAGGGCCTATCAAAAAAAATGTGGCCCGCCAAGGCGGGCCACATAACACGATTGACGCAAGCGGTGCGCTCAGGGGGAATAAATCGGCGCTTCCCTAGGCTTTCGATCTCGCTATCGATTTTCTCCCTGTCGGCTCGCAACAGAGTCAATCGCCTTTCGAGCTCTGAGATTCTCTGGCCGGTTGCGCTCACGGGTCGATTGCTTTCTATCGTGTGACTGCCAGAGAGCCTATTGTGCGTCCCTCGTAAGCAACGCAGCGACTCCCGCTCCTCGGTATTCAGTGTAGCCTTTTCTGTAGTGTCATGTGCTACAGTAGCATTTTCTGCATCGACTCGCCAGAAGAGAGAAGAGAGAAGTCTGACTAAGGTTTGCCATACCTAGTGAAACGTGCAACAATATTGTCTAGGTCTTGGTGGAAATTGTCCAAGGCTTAGTGAAAATGTCTAGGTCTTAGAGAATAGTTGCCTAGTTTTGTCTAGGTGGTGCCGAGGCTGGCGTTCGAGAGAGCTGAGAACTGACAAGTGGAAAGTAGAAATGGGGCATGTATGGAAACGGTGGACCTGAGCAGACTCAATGCGGTTCTCGCAGAACTTCGGTTAGAGCGTAGCGATAACCGCCATTTTGAGGTAAAGACTGCTTCTGGAGGAATGCCTGAATCCATATTGGAAACAATGTCTGCATTTGCCAATACGCCAGGAGGCGGCGTAATCATACTCGGAGTGGACGAGAATGCTGAGTTTAGCATCGTTGGCGTATATGACCCAAAGCGGTGCCAACAGGCGTTGGCCTCTTACGCTCGCAAGAACTTCTCGATCACAATAACTATTGAGACCATTCTAATAAACGTTGGGAGCAAACAGGTCGTTTGGGCAAGAGTGCTGGAGTCTGACAGAACGGTGAAGCCAGTCAAGATCGAGAAGAGCGGCAAGGCATACATCAGGCTCTACGATGGTGACTATCACCTTTCGCCGCAAGAGGAGATGTTCTTCATAGCTGGCCGCGGTCCGAGTCATTTTGATGAGGATACCATCTCTGGCTCAAGAGTTGAGGATTTGAACAAGGATTTGACGCAATCATACATTGCAAGGCGGCGCAAACAATCGCAAGCGCTTGCGAAATTGGAAGATGAGGACATTCTGTTTCGCACAGGCGTGATCGACCGCAAGGGCGAGCTGACTGTTGCCGGAGCAGTAGCCTTGGGCATATTCCCTCAGCAGTTTCTACCAAATTACTCAATCAAAGTCAGCGTACAGAAGAAAAGCCGCCCCAACAGGGTTAGGGCCGTCAATGTCAACTCGATAGATGGGCCGATCCCCACGATACTCAGCGAAACCCTGCACTGGCTTGAGCACAATACCGACGAGCTCACTTTGAATCTGAGCAGCGGCCATGTGCGCAATGTCAGAGAGTATCCCGTATCTGTGGTCAGAGAGTTGGTCGCGAACACCCTGATTCATCGCGATATGAATCCTGTGTCCATGCTCCAAAACATCAGTCTCATCATTGAAGACGACCGTCTGGTTATCAGTAATCCTGGCGGATTATACGGCCTGTCAGTAGATGAGCTTGGGCATACCAGCTCAAAGACGCGAAACGCTAAGATTGCCGAGATATGCCAGTACGTCGTTGACGATGGCGGGGAAAACGTCATAGAGAGGCTCGGCAGCGGGATTCCTCGGATTCTGGAAGAGTTGGCCTCGCTTGACATGGCGCCACCCACTTTTATTGATGCTGGCATCTATTTCACGGTGATACTGAAACCGGCAGGAGCCGAGCCGGATGAGCCTGTCGTAATCCTGGAGAAGGATACGGGGGACAAGAAGAGTAACATTGATTTGATACTCGCGGCTTTAAGGACAGAGCCCCTGTCACGAAGCCAGATTGAGAAGGCAACGGGTCTGACCTTTGCTAAAGTTCGCTACTCACTGAGCAAGCTGATTGGTCAGGGCAGGGTGCAAAGAGTCGGCAACGGCACATCTGCTGCAACCAAATACACCGTGCTCTGACGAGCATTCCGCTCACGTTGAAGATGGGCGAGCAAGCTCGCAACAGTCATATTCTCCATAACAGATCCAACAGGTCTTGGCGGCTATGGATGTTGAGCTTCCTGTAGATGTTCTTTGCATGTGTGCGAACAGTGTTCTCGGAAATCACCAGATGATTCGCTATGGCGCTCTTTGAGAGTCCAAGGCAAATCAAGGGCAGTATCTCAAGTTCGCGCTGCGTCAGCTGCTCGATATTCCGTAACTCTAGGCATTTGGCATGTATGGCCTCATAGGTCTCCTGAGCCGATTGTTTTTGGTTGGTTCTCGTGCCCATAAGTCTGAAGTCAAAGGTGTTCTTCAAATTGAACAATACGACGACAACCGTCATGACAACAAGAGTGTAGATAAATACCAGAACCATTGAGCTAGATTCGAAGTCAAAGCCCGGAGGCGCGCAAACGAAAACACCGAGCGCCATGCCAACCATTGCCGTTGCCCAGCCGACTCCGAAAACACGAAATACATCGGTGTCCGTGCGGCGAGCTAAGACGACCAAGGACACAAATAGCAACATCTCAAAAGTCCAACGAGCATAATCGGATGTCATCTCGTCAATCAAAACATTACCAGCAAAGAAGAAGGATACTACCAGCATTGTCAGCACAAACAGGAGTGTTAAAAGTGACATATGACCAAGGTTGATGAACTGGGAATTCTTGATGAAGAACACTAGCAAAATCAAGGGAACGAGGGTCTTGTACAGAATCCCATAAGCCATTACCTGCAAATCAAGAACGTGGATGCTAATTGTATTGTGATAGCAACCCAGCACCATGCTGATAACGAATATGACGACAATATAGGGAACAAAATGTCTCAGCGATTTGAAATGTCTTGGGTTAGCGATTGAGTCGCCTGCGATGCTTTTGGCTTTTCGACAGATTGCGACACATAACAAAGGTATCGGGATGACCAAGAGGCTGGCAACGTCAAGAGGCAGAAGCTCAAGTGGCAATCGAAATAGCACAGCAAGTGAAAATGAGACGAGAATATAGACAATTGCATGTCGACTATCCAGCTTGCCCAACACGGTGATGCACAAGAAATATAGCCAGACCCGACACATCCCACTAAGGGTAGCGGCAATCGGAACGAGCGCGATATTTGTATGAGAACCAAATAGCACTATGGCAGCAGGCGATGCACCGAGGATCAGCACTAGTGTCCGTGAATAAGCGATTGCGGACAGAAGCCTTCCTATCCTTTTGAATCGTTCAGATACTACCACTGTGACGAAAACGGCGACCAAAGCCTCCCCAAGATAAAAGATCGTCATAATCGAGGGATCCTGCTCGCCCAAGGAGCGGTAGGCGAATAAGGACCATACTCGGGGAAGAACGAGAATCAAAGGCAGAAGTCTTTTTGACACGCTGGCGAGCAACTTGCTGCGACCGAGGCTTGCTTCCTCCTGCGTTGCTTTCTTCAACATGATTCCTCCCTGTGCTATGCAATTGTAGTGTGGCAAGTCATTACGCGCTTCACACGTTGCGGGTGAAACAGAGAAAACCATCGAGTTCGAATCAGGCGGTCTCACCCGATGGATGTCAGGCAGCAAATGCCACGTCGCGTGTGAGTGCTTACCTGTTTTTCACACCAGATGTGTGATTGCTGCCTTTTGGGCGGATTCGGAGAATTGTTTCAGCCTTCGAAGCTGAATTTAGATTCTCGCTTCTATAGTGAAGGAACAGTGCAGGAAGATGCAGAGGAGAACGTAATGGATAAATTCACAAGGCGGGACTTTCTCAAAGGTGGTGCGATTACCGCAGCTGCTGTAGCGGGCGCGGCAACTGTCACTGCCCTCAACGGCTGTACGCCGGGCACGACAGGAACCGCAGCCGAAGCACCAAAGGAGACCGAGGCGTGGATGCCGGAGAAATGGGATTTAGAGACTGAAATCCTGATAATCGGTTATGGGTTCGCTGGCGCCTCCGCCGCAATAGCCGCCAATATGCAGGGGGCGGATGCGTTGGTGCTAGAAGTCGCTCCTGAAGAATTGAGAGGCGGCAACTCAACGGCATGTGGAGGTGGCTGGGTAAGCGTATGGGATGAGAGTCTTTACTTGGAGCACCTTCAAAAGCTCTGTTTCCATATCACTCCAGACAACTATTTGAAAGACTGGGTCGAAGCCGATAAGGGCATCATCGACTGGATGGACACCCTGGAAATCGAGCACAGACAGACGGTGCACAACTATTCACACTTCTTTACCTCTGACTCCGTACCGATTGACCCATTGACGGGTAACCCAGCCTCTGGGGCTGTTGGCGATTCGGGAATTGATCAAAACAGGGCCATACGCGAAGACGGCGAGCCTGCGAACGGTAAGGACTTACACGACATGCTTGCGCAACGGGTGTCTGATCGTGGGATTCGGGTCATGTACGAGACTCGCGGTCTTGCCTTGTTTCAAAACCCGAATACTCGGGAGGTTCTCGGATGCCGGGCACAGGATAAAGAGGGAAAGGACATCTTTATCAAGGCAACCAAAGGCGTGCTGCTTTGCTGCGGGGGTTATGAGAACAGCCCTGAGCTGATTGACTATCATGTCATGCCCGGGCTTCGTGTCTATCCTGCCGGCAGTCCCTTCAACCGTGGTGACGCGATTTATATGGCCGGTCCTGTCGGAGCCGATCTATGGCATATGGCTGGAATCGAGTGGCTGGGACTGGGCGTGAGAATCAACGACGACGACCAGTCGACCTTCAGTGATTTTCGAGGCCTGAACTCAGGGTGCATCGTTAACAAGTCGGGTGAGCGGATGTACAACGAAGACATGAGCCTAATCCATACCAAGGAGTTCCCCCCGATTTATTTCAAGGGCTTTGCCGATGACCCGACATCTCTTTGTGACTTCTGGGGAGTGCCTTCCTTCGCAGTCTTCGACGAGACAAGAAGGCTTGCGGGCAACGCTGGCTTCTATGTAACCAACAATAGGCAGGTGATGGGTTTCGCTGTCAACCATGGCCTGTATGAATGGAGCGACGACAACTCGAAAGAGATCGAAAACGGAATCATCAAAAGGGCAGATACGATTCGCGGGCTAGCAGAAATTGCAGGAATCAACCCCGACGCACTCGAAGAGACGGTCAACAACTTCAACGAGTACGCAACTCAAGGCTTGGATCTTGAATATGGCCGCACTGAAATGTCCCCGATTGTCACCCCGCCTTTCTATAGCATCGAGTTGGTTCCGACCTTCATCAATACACAGGGTGGCCCCAAGCACAGCAACCTGGATTGCAGGTGTCTAGACCATGACGACAATGAAATACCCAGGTTCTATGCCTGCGGCGAGTGCGGGTCAGTATACAGCATGTTATATCACGGCTCCGGCAATGTCGCCGAGGCTATCATAACCGGCAAGTTGGCGGCAGAAAACGCAGCAGCGCTTGAGCCGTGGGAGTAGGGGGGTGTCGCACATGACAAGGAAGACCGGACTGCTCTTTGCTCCCATCGTCCTTGTCTGTGCCATTGTCCTTGTGGCATGTGCCCCTAGGCAGGCGGCCCCGGATTCCCATGCTGCGACATTCGCAGGAGAGATGTCTTCCGTCGAACTGCCAACTTGGGCCATAGACATGGATTGCTCAAGCTGCCATACCGCCGAAGTGCAATCGGAGAGCGACACAACTACTGCATATTTCCACCACGCAGGTCAGCAAGGAGTACGGTGCGGCACTTGCCATGTCGATAATGACGGAGCCTTGATGAAGGCGCATGAGGATTATGGGACAGCCAAGGTGCCCGTCAAGCTGAAAAAGACCGAGGTCTCATCGGAGGTCTGCCTAGACTGCCACAATGCCGGTGCCCTCAAGACCGAGACGGAGAGTACGACCATATTGACTGATTCCAAAGGTACGGTGGTCAATCCGCACGACCTTCCCGTCAACGACGACCATGCCAGAAACGTCACCTGCTCATCCTGTCATAAGATGCACGGTTCTGATCCAGTGATCGAGACGGCCCCGAAAGCATGCCTGACCTGCCACCACGAAGACGTATACGAATGCGGCACGTGCCATCGCGTCTGACCCGTCTCGCAGACGGGAAATGATTCAGTCGGCAGACCTGTCAGGAAGTCCGGGGGTGTTCCGTAAGGGCATCTCCGGCATCCGCTTCATTGCGCCCCAAGCCCTTGAGCGCTTCAATCCACTCGTTGAATCTGGACTCTATCTGCTCCAACTGCACACCCCACTGTCATTCCGAGCGAAGTCGAGGAATCTTTGAGAGCACCAGCGCCCAACCGGGCCAGTTGGACACTGCGTGCCCAAGGATTCTCACGCTGCGCGCCCGTGCGGGCGCTTCGCTCAGAATGACAGTGGGATGTGAACGGTAACGATTTATGTGCTCAAGCTGCTGAACGAACATGCCCATCTCGAAGCTGGGGGCACGCTGGCGAATCATTGCCAGCGGCATGTCGTCGGAGTAAAGGCCGGAGGTTCGTATCCTGTCAACATCCAAGAAGTCGCGGGCCTCAGAGCGGCTGAACGGCGCCGCACCTGCTCCTCAAGGCAGTGAAAGGATTGCCTCAGTCCTTAAGGCAGCATACAATATGCCTCAATTACGTGTGGGAGAATTGGAAACGGGTTCTCTATGGAGATGCCGATTTATTGCTTCAGGCAGATGGAGGATTACTTGCTTAGGAAAGAGGAGACGAGGGAGCAAGGCCGTGCCGAACGAGAGGCACCGATAGCGCGGACGAAAGGGCCCAACAGAGAACAAGGCCAAAGGAGAGGCTGGGCGGGCGAAGCCATCGTTGTCGTGATATTGGTGGGGATGATGTACGTTGTCGTGTTCGCGTGCTGCCCGGTACTGGCGTTGCTCGGCATAGCCATCTGAGTCATGTTACGGTGTCTTGGACGAATAATCAGTACAAATCGCTATTGTCGTGATCTTTTCCATCGTAGTGATTGTAGTCATGGAAGCCATCTTCAAGTGGCTTATTGCAGTCGCAACAGGTATCCCAATAACCCCATTCGTCCACCGTAGCCGTGATAGATGACGGGTGCGCACATTTGCAATAGTCGTTTTCGTTAAGCATTTCAATTCCTTTCAGCGATTCCGGTGACTACTGTTTTGTTACGACTCGTGGCACGGTTAGGAGGCTCCCTATGGCAGATGCCCCCTACTGCAATGAATCAAGCCGGGTCTCTGCACCGCAAATTTTGCACACGTCAGACATGGCCTCCTCCACTATTTTAGAATCCTCCAGTGTCCGCCCTTATTAGGGCCAACGCGTTCCAAGATACCTCTATCTTTAAGAGCCCTGATATTTCGGTAGATTGTCGTTCTATCCTTCGAGAGCCTTTGCGCCAGCTCGTCATATGAAATGGCCCTTTCTTTTCGAACAGCGTTAAGAATCTGATTTTCAGTTGCATTTGCAGCTGCACCGAATTGAGTTACAGTTGCATTTGTGGTTGCATTGCCCTGTCCTTCAGTTGTATTTCCAATTTCAGTTTCACCTGTATTTGTGCTTTGAGCAGCACTCACTGCAACGTAGCTCACAACCTTAACGCTTTCTGCGTCAAGCTGCGGTAGCGGGATAATCGTCTTGAAGACATCGCTCTCAAGTAACTCCGGTTCTGAGCCAGAGTACATCTTCACGAATTTGAACAGATTGCGTACACCAGACCCGAGTGTGTCGGCGTAGCCGATGTTCACGAAGAAGCGCGAGAGAATGGGATTCTTGGGATAGGGCTCGAAGCTCTCCGGTGTAAGGTGGCCGGGGTGCAGCGAGCGATTCCAGTTCTCGCCAGTCATCCTGTTCTTCTCGATGACGATGCGTCCTGGCATGGGGCTTGAGAACTCTCGGTGGACGAGGATGTTGGAAACCAACTCCTTAGCGATCTTGTCGCGAACGCTGGCATTGAGGTCGTCGATGAGGAAGAACGGGTCGATGGTGTGCTTGCGGATGAACGCCATGCATTTGTCGAATGCCTGGATGAGATTGCAGTCCACACGCTCGCGGTCGTCGTAGCGGTCGATGTCCTTCACCCGCAGCAGGCAGTCCGTCACGTAGCCGGGGGACGCCTGCTGGATTATCTCGTCGCGCCCGAAGAGCATGAGGGCTGCGAGGTTGAAGCCCTCCTTGCCGGTAACCCTGTCCTTCTCGTATAGGCCGGCGCTGAGCAGTATCTCCATATCGCTCATATCGCCCCACGGGTGCCCAGCCTGCCGACCTACCGCCTTGCGGCGCACGACGGGCATCAGTTCGTTTAACAGAAGGTCGTCTGAGGTTGCGTATGGGAACACCTTGCGCTCGGTGAAGCTGTTGGACTTGCGGATGGACATTTGGGCGATAAGGTCGGTGGAGTTGGTGATGTCCATGTCACCGTCCTCGTTGCGGTCGTATATCCGCGAGGAGAACATCTGTATCTGCGAGCTTGCGGGGACGTATGCATAGAGGACGAGCCTGCCGTCGACCTCCGCCTCTTCTAGGTTCAGGAACAGCGTGGGGGCCATGCGCTCGGGGTTGTTGAGGGTGTTGGCGAAGTTCCTCTTCATCGAGCCAGCGGCATTGCGACTCACGCCAAGCACCGTGCCGTCATCCTTGACGCCGATGAGTATATGGCCGCCATAGCGGTTGGAGAAGGAGCTGACGGTCTCGAACACGGCGTTGCTCAGGGTGCTCGTGCTCTCCTTGAACTCGACCGTGAGGCCCTCGCCCTCGGCGAGTAGTTTGTGTAGGTGTTCGTTGGTCATGATGTTACGCACCTATCTCTAATTGCAGCCAGTGGATTCAACATCAATCTTTATCCTTCTCCTCGACATGGTGCTTATTGTCTATTTGCGCGAAGCCCTTGTCTTTACTTGGTAAGCCTGAACATTTTAACGGAAGGGCAGAAATGGTGGTTCTCATATTGTTTGCATATGATTGACCTCGTAAGTTTAGCATTTGGGAAGCAATGTCCTCGTGTATCCCAAAGTCCGTTACGCTTGAGATTGCGGATGTGAAATTGTATTTGGGCATAATGGCACCCAAGAAGCTTTTTAGCATCTCTGCTTGCTCCGTTTGTGCAACAGATAGTGGCCTAGCGATGGGCTGAAGGATGTCTGACGTGAAATTTTGTGTAATCGGGCCTATCGCGTCGGCTAGTATTTCCGACAGCTTCATTGCATGGGGATACAATAACTCGCTGAACATTTCGGAGAGTCCAGAGAGACCTAATGCCGAATCCCGGAGAACGTCTGCAGCAAATTCAGCGGTCATGTCTTCGCTGTCAATTTTATCAATTCCCTTGTCAAGAGATTCGAGCAAGTCGCCTTCCTTAAATAGAGCCTTCGCTGAACTCAGGTCGTCCCAATGAAAAAACTTGCAATGGCAGACAGCATTACGGACGTCCTTGAGCTTTCCAAGCTTTTCTTCGAATCCGACAATCTCAAAATAGTCCGCACGGTATCTGCTCCATAATGTCTTTTCGCGTGCGGTGGCCACCTTTTCGATTATCTCTTCTTTGCTAAGGTTGCATATAATTTCATCCCTTAGGTCATCATCTATTATCTTGTCAGGCGAGTTCTCTCTTGATTTCCTCAGTAACCATTCAATAAGTTCATTGAAGGTGAGTTCCTGCAGTGCCCGTTCTACCACCACCTCTTCTTCCGAGTGTTTGGGCGATGTCTTGATTTTCTTCTGAATGTTCTTCTTTAGCTTGCTAGGCATTTCTTGCGCATACCAGTAACGTCCAAGGGCTTTTGTAAGCAATTTGTAGAGAATGGAGCGTACCCGAGATTCCAGTTGGTATAGCGAAGGATAGATTCTTTCCGCACAATAGGCGCTGACATCATCTCGCACAAGCAAGATATAAAAGTGTTGTCGTTCCCCTTCGGAGACTAGCGAATGGACTTTTGAGAGAATACGACTCTGGTAATCCCGCTGAAAGTTGGATAGTTCGACAGAAAAATGGAATCGTGTACTTGCACTACCTTCACTTTTCCTTAACGTATAAGGTACGCTTATTATCTTCTTGCGATACTCCAAATCCAACGTATCTACCCTTACTGCCCTGAACCGCCTCTTTAGAAATGCTCGTACTGTTTGAGCAGTAGCTTCATCATCTGTTTCATCTGTTGGAATTAATATGTATTCGAGCTTCATCACTGCCTCATTTCCCATTCTCAAGTTTCACGCCTTAAAAGCGTGCTTCAAAGAAATAGTGACGCAGAATTTACTGGGCATCGAAATGTTCGATTTCCTGCGAGTACAACCCAAATAAATGCGCGACAATTCGCTCCTCGTCGCCGTTGAAGGTGACGCCGTAGGCCTGCTCGACGGCGCGGTCGAGGGAGCGGTGGGCGCGGAGGAGGTCGGGCGGCATGGCGAGGGGGTCGTAGAGGTCGGCGAGGGAGCTTTCGGGGAATTTGGCGCGGGCATCAAGGACCGCTTGGGCACGAGCCGAGATTCCCTGCTTCTGCCCCTCAGTCGCGTCGGGGAAGACGAAGGTGTTGTAGACCAGTGTGTTCGAATAGCGATAATCTGACTTCAGCCGTCCGGCGATCGTGCGCATCCAGGCGTTGTGGAACTGGGAGGTGAGCAATCCGAACAGGTACGTGTCGGCCCCTCCGATCACGAAGAGCATGTTGCCCGGAACCGTCTGGTTCGTCAGGAACCCGATGGGTATGTAGTTTCGTCTCTCGGAGGAGACCTGCGGTACTGCTATATAGTGGTCACCGGAAATCGCTCGTATCTCATCGAACAGCGTCGGCGTGGCGGCCTTTCTGCGCGTCGCATCCTTCGAGCTCGCCAGGCGCATTTCGCGCACCCGCTCGACCCGCTCCCGCACGAGGGGCATCTGGCGCAGCTCGTGGGGAGGGCAGTCCACGAGCCACAGGCAGTAGCGGGGGATGCCGTTGATGAACTCGGCGCCCATCGAGTAGCTGCGGATGTACCTCTCGGCAAGCGGCTCCCTGCAGACTAGCTCGTCCCTCTCGTCTTGGGACAGGATGAGGTTGCCTCCCTCCGTGGGCTTGCCTCCGGCGGTCATGGGCGGCACGTCGCTCATCGGCTTCGACCGCTTTGCGACGAACACATTGTCTGCGTCTACGAGATAGGCGTTGATGTTGTTCACCGGGCGGACGGTCGCCGCGCCCCTTCCGCCCAGGTACTCGAACAGGAGCGGTCGGTCAGGCTCGTGCGAGAACCCGACGACGACGACGTGAACGTGGGCGAGGTCTGTCGCCTCGCTGTTCCAGACGAAGCTCTTGTGGGCGAAGTTGATGTGGATGCCGCGCTCGAACAGAGGCTTCCAGAGCGGCTCGACCTGCTGCCCTTGACAGATCGAGTTGGTTGAGACGAAGGCGCAGTGGACGCCCGTGTCGTCCGAGTAGTCGGCGGCCTTCCTGTACCAGGCGGCTACGTAGTCAAGCGTGCCGGCTCCCTTGGTGCCCTCGAAGATGGCCTGCATCTCCGCCGCCTGTTGCTTGCTCATGGTCGAATACCCCAAGAACGGCGGGTTGCCCATGACGTAGCTGCACTCGTCGGCGGGCAGCACGTCGTCCCAGTCGGTGGCGAGGGCGTTGGCGAGCACGATGTTGGCGCTGTCCTTGAGGGGGAAGTCCTCGATGGCGCGGTGGGTGACGCCCTCGCTCTCCCGGTTGGCTTGGAGCTCGGCTATCCAGAGTGCGGTGGCGGCCACGCGCACGGCGAAGTCGTTTATCTCGATGCCGTAGAACTGCGAGAGGCCCACCTTGACGGCGCCGCCGTCGCCGAGGTCGAGCGTGCCCTGCCCGCCGTGGAGCCGCATGAGAGCGCGGTTCTCCAGGCGGCGCAGGCAGAGGTAGGCCTCGGTGAGGAAGTTGCCGGAGCCGCAGGCGGGGTCGAGGAAGCGCAGGGACGCGAGCCTGTCCTGGAAGCCCCGGAGCCGCTGCGCCAAGGCCCTCTCCGGCAGCCCTGCGGCGACGATGCCGTCGAGCTCCTCCTCGAGCGCGTCTAAGAACAGCGGGCCTATGACCTTGTGGATGTTCTCGACGCTCGTGTAGTGCATGCCGCCGCCGGCGCGGGTCTCGGGGTTCAGGGTGGACTCGAAGACCCCGCCGAAGACGACCGGGCTTATCGCCGACCAGTCGAAGCCCAGGGAGGTCCTCTGGAGCAGGTGGTGCTTGATGTCGTCGGTGAAGACGGGGACCTCGATGCGCTCTGCGAACAGGCCGCCGTTGATGTGGGGGAAGCCGGCGAGCGCGTCCCCCGGGTAGAGCCTGCGCTCGTCTGCGGGCGTGTCCAGCACGTCGAAGAGGTCGAGCAGGGCGCGGCGGAACATCCCCTTGCCGGCGGGCACCTCCCGCAGGTAGTCGTAGAGGAAGTCCTTCCTCCCGAGCAGCCCCGCGTCCTCGGCGAAGAGCAGGAAGACCAGCCGGACGCAGAGCACGTTCAGCGAGTGGCGGCTCTCGGCGCCCTCCGGGTCGGGGTACTGGGCCCGGAGCCTGCGGTGCAGCTCCCCGATGAGCGCGCCCGCCTCGACGGAGACCTTGCGCTCGCGCTCCGTGCGGGAGTTGGCGGGGTCTGCCATGAAGCCGAACAGGTGCACCTGCTCGGGCAGCTCCTCGAGCCCGACCTGCGTGAAGGCCTCGCCGGACTGGTCGGCCTCGCGGTCGTAGATGCGGAAGGTCTCGAAGTTGCAGGTGACGATGAAGCGCGGGCTTTGCGAGGGGGGCAGCGACTGGGCGTAGCTGAGCGCCTGCTCGTAGGGGGTGACCTGCCGCCTCTGGCGGGTCTCGGCCTTGTCGAGGTCCACCCCCAGGGACTTCTGCTCGATGATGACCCCGGTGTCTGAGATGGTCACGTCGGGGAACCCCGCGTCGGTGCGCCTCTCGAACCTGGCCAGTGAGTCGGGGTCGGCCACGCCCAGGCACTCGCGCAGGAACTCCAGCCAGAACGGGGCGGTGTCGCCCTTCTCGTAGCCGCGCCCCGCCCACTTCCCGGCGAAGGCCGCCGCTGCCGCCCGCTGCCGCCTCATGTCCACGTGACGCCCTCCTGTCGCCTTTGCCCTCGCGGGTATCCCCTGATAAACAACGTAGATCCATTCTACCCCATCGGCCCGCAGCCGGACGAGGGCCGCCGCCGCAAGCCCGGTCGCACATCCGTGCTGGAACGGCTCGGGCCATGTCGCTCGGCGGCAACGAGAAGCGGGCGGTTCCATAGGCCAGCAGAGCCGTGTCGATGGTATACTGCTGGTGGTGACGAAGATGAAGTCGATCCAGTATTACGACATAGCAGAAATATCTCGAAAGGTGACGCCGATTGCCCGTCAGTACGGTGTCGCCAAGGTTTCCCTCTTTGGGTCGTATGCTGTTGGCGCGCCTACCTCGGACAGCGACTTGGACTTTCGTATCGTTGACCGTGGCTCGCTTCGCGGCCTCATCCAGTTGGCGGGCTTTCAGCTGGCCTTGGAGGACAGCTTCGGGATGCCGGTGGACCTCCTCACCGACGATGCCCTCAGTGAGGAATTCAGAGACCGCATCGCCCCTCACGAGGTGGTCGTCTATGAGCAGTGACTCCGTATCGACCAACGAGCGCGACAAGTCGATTCTTGAGAAGATCGTCGTCTATTGCGATGAGATAGAGGAGGCAAAGAAGGCGCTCGGCGACTCCAAGGAGGCATTGACTGGCAGTTTCATCTATAGGAACACCACGGCGATGGGTGTCCTGCAGATCGGGGAACTGGCGACTCATCTTTCTCCAACATTCAAGAACTCACACGCCGATGTTCCTTGGCGGCAGATAATAAAGATGCGCAACATAGCGGCCCATCATTACGGCGACTTTCGCACTGACTATCTTTGGGAGACAATCACACATGACATAGCACCCCTGAGGGCGTATTGCGAACAATGCATCGCCGAACTGAGCTAGGGGTCTGAGAACTGCCGGTTATGGCCTGTCCGTCCACATCTCGCATTGGCCTATGACGGTGGTGATGGCGTCGTCCATGCCCTCGGGCGGGTACTTGTGCTTCTTCAGGAGCTTCTTGACCATGCGGCGCATCCCGGCGCGGGCGGACTCCTTCTTTTGCCAGTCGATGGTGCGGCTCTTGCGCAGGACGTCCGTGAGTTCCCGCGTCATCGCCACGAGCTCGTCGTTCTCGTAGAAGTCCTTGATGGCCTCCGGTCGCGTCAGTGCGTCGTAGAAGGCGAGTTCCTCGTCGGTCAGGCCCATCGCGGAGCCTTCCTCGTGGGCGGTCTGCATCTCGTGCGCCATCTTCATCAGCTCGGCGATGACCTCTTCGTTGGAGAGCATCCCATTGAGATAGGCCTTCATTGCCCGTGAAAGCATCTCGGAGAACTTCTCGGATTTGACGAGGTTCGTCCTGCGGTAGAGGGATATCTGCTCGGCGAGCAGTTTCTTGAGTATCTCCACCGCGAGGTTGCGCTCCTTCATCTTGGCGATCTCTTCGAGGAACTGGGAGTCGAACAGCGAGAAGCCCGTGTCGATGTCCGAGAAGAGGTTGATGACGCCTTCGCTTCGGATGCTCGCTTTGAGGAGCTCGTTGACGCGAGCATTGATGTCCTTGAGCGAGAGCGGCTTGTCCTCGCCTGTGATGCGCGTGAGCAAGGTGCGCACCGCCTCGAAGTACGCAGCCTCGAGCCTCTGCGCGGGGGTCAGCAGGCTGCGGCAAAGCGACAGGGCCTGGCGCAGCAGCATCGCCTCTTTGATGAAGCTGTCCTTGCGCGTCTCGCGCTCATCGGGCGAGGCCTTCAGGGCCTTGTGCGCGAACGGCGCCCCGAACGCCCCCTCGGCCACCTTGTCCGCATAGAAGTAGTCGTCCGAGCCGATGACGTCGGTCGGAGTGGCGGCAGGCCGGGGCAGCGGCTCCACCGCCGTCAGGAAATTGACGCCGCCGCTGATGGTCTTTGCCCGGTCGAGGTCGGACGCAGAGTCTCTCATAAAGACCGAATAGTCAAAGCCGTGCATCAGGTCGCGGCAGACCTCGAGCTTCTCAACGAACTTCGGCAATGCGGTCTTGGCGACGTTGGTGTCCCCGTAGTTGTGCCTGTCGCGGTTCGTGTAGTCGTTCATCGCCTGCTTCAGCGCGGAGGCGATGCCGACGTAGTCGACGACCAGGCCGCCCTCCTTGTCCTTGTAGACGCGGTTGACGCGGGCGATGGCCTGCATCAGGTTGTGCCCGGCCATCGGCTTGTAGAGGTACATCGTCGCGAGGCTCGGCACGTCGAAGCCGGTCAGCCACATATCCACGACAATTGCGATTTTCAGGGGGTCGTCGTCGTCCTTGAACCTCTTGGCCATCTCGTCGCGGTGGCGCTTGTTGCCGATGACGCCGTGCCACTCCTCGGGGTCGTCGTTGCTGGAGGTCATCACCACGCCGACCTTCTCTGCCCAGGCAGGGCGCATCGAGAGTATCTTCCGGTAGATGCCCATTGCGATCGGGCGGGAGTAGGAGACGATCATCGCCTTGCCCGTGAGCTCGTTCTGCCGGTTCTCCTCGTAGTGTCTCACGATGTCCTCGCAGAGCGCGTCCAAGGTCTGTTCCGCACCGAGGATGCTGTCCATGCGACCGAGCTCCTTCTTGCTCTTCTCGATGGCGTAAGGCTCGGCGCTCTGTGCCATGAGGTCGTACTCGGCGTCGATGAGCCGCAGGATGTCCTCGTCGAGCCTCAGATGGATGACGCGGCTCTCGTAGTAGACGGGGCGGGTGGCGCCGTCCTCGACGGCCTGCGTCATGTCGTAGACATCGATGTAGTTGCCAAAGACCTCGATGGTGCTGCGGTCCTTGCTGGATATCGGCGTTCCCGTGAAGCCGATGTAGGTGGCGTTCGGCAGACTCTCCCGGATGATGAGGCCGAAGGTCTTTTTGACCCTGCCCGTCTTGCTGTCGACGGCTTGGTCGATGAACTGGCTGCGATGGGCCTCGTCGGCGATGATGACGACGTTGCTGCGCTCGGAAAGGCGCTCGTCGGACTCCTCGAACTTCTGCGCGGTGGTGAAGATGATGCCGTTGGCCCGTCGTCCGGCAAGAAGCTCCTTCAGGTGCTCGCGGCTCTCCGCCTGTACCGGGGTCTGCCGCAGGAAGTCGGCGCACTTGGAGAACTGCTCGAAGAGCTGGTCGTCAAGGTCGTTGCGGTCGGTGAGGACCACGATGGTCGGCGAGTTCAGGGCCTCCTGCAGCAGGTGCGCGTAAAACACCATCGAGAGCGACTTGCCGCTGCCCTGCGTGTGCCAGAACACGCCGCCCTTCCCGTCTGTCCCTGACGCACTCTGGGTGGAGTCGATGGCCTTGCGCACCGCGAAGTACTGGTGGTACGCGCCGAGAATCTTCACGTCGTCGGAGAAGCAGATGAAGTTCTTGACAATATCGAGCAGCCGCGCCTTGTCGAACATCCCCTCAAGGAAGGTGTCGAACTGGGCGTGCTGCGTGTTCTCGTAGCTGCCGTCCTTCGTCTTCCACTCCATGAAGCGGTCTTCTTCGGCAGTGATGGTGCCGGCCTTGGACGTGGCAAGGTCGCTCATGACGCAGAAGGCGTTGTAGACGAACAGCGACGGTATCTCCTGCATGTAGTTGCGCAGCTGCCGGTACGCCTCGCTCGCATCGGTCTCCTCCCGGGAGGGCGATTTGAGCTCAAACACTACGATAGGCATGCCGTTCAGGAAGACGATGACATCGGGACGCTTCTCGCTGTTCTCGACAACCGTCCACTGATTGGCGACGGTGAAGGTGTTTCGCCCCACGTCCTCGTAGTCCACAAGGTTGACCAGCTCCGCTTGCTGCTCGCCCCCGTCGTGATAGTTGACGGGCACTCCGTTCTGGAGGTAGTCCATGAACCGGATGTTCTTCTGCCAGAGCGTCCCGCCCTCGAAGTCCCGCAGCCTGTAGACCGCCTCCGCAAGCGCCGCCTCCGGCACCTTGGGATTGATTTTGCGCAAGGCAGGCAGCAACTCGTCCACATAGAGCGGGTCGGTGTAATCCCGCTCCAGGTCAGGCGCGTAGACAGAGCCGTAGCCCAAGGTGTCGCGGAGCACCTCTATGACGGCGTTCTCGTAGTGAGCTTCGGTGAAGTGTGCATATCTGTACGTGTCTTGTGGCATCGGCTACGTCCTCCTCCTTCATTCCGTCGTCAAGCCCGAAAGTGCTAAATCATCGTTTAACGCCTGCGTCCGCGACCGACAGCTCGCCGGACATCAGGCGGGGCAGGAGGGTGTCGCGTAGGGCGGCGAGGCGAGCGTTCTCTGCTTCCAGAAGTTCTTGCTTCTCGAAAAGGGAGGTGCACTCTTCTTGAAAGCGGCGAAATGTGTCATCGGTGGGAATAGCAGCGGGAATGCCTTTCATTGTTGTGCCCGATACTTCTTTGAAAGTCGAACCCGAAGCCATGCTCTCTATGGTTTGGAGATTCTCAATCAGGAAGCAGTAAACGAAAGCCGTGCCAACGGTCTCTTTCGGAACGATGGACTTAAAGCCCTGATTGGTGCAGACTTCACCACTCGCTACGGCAATGTAACCGATAGGTGCCCTAGAGCTGAAAAGGACAGCTCCCGGCGGCATCAGACGTGCATTACTGTTGCGAAGTCCAAACTCCGTGATGTCATTTGCTCCGCGAGCTATGAACTTGCTCTTGTTGATAGACAAATCTTTGGGTGTAATCCAAGCGATACCATGTTCGGCGTAATATTCGGGCTTTGCTTTGGACGGCGTACTGCCACCGATGACATCGCCCAAATCGGAAATCGTGCCTTCCCGCCAATCATCCGGCATCTTCCCGCCCCACGGCTCGAAGTCCACGAACCATGATTTGAAGATGGCCTGCGCCATCTGTTCTAAACGATGATTTATCGCCCTGTTGTTGGCGATTTTGTCATCTATGGCAGACAACGTTGCCACGATTATTCGTTGCTCCTCAATAGGGGGAGCCGCAAATTCGTAAGACAAGATTGTCTTAGGGGATGTGTGTTTTACCGTGCTACCAGAAGCATGGTTTATGATGAACCTTTGATAGTCCCAAGTTCGCATTAGCCAGTAAACGAACTCCTTTAATACCTCGGAATTCTTCATTGTTACCAAACCTATGCGCTGATTGTGTAAATAGCGGTTGCTTGTGGGAACAAGTGCCGAATAACCCAGCGTATCGCCTCGTTTGCTCAAATCAGTCATTGTGACGATTAAATCGTCTTTTGCAAGAACATAACTCTCGGGAATAGGACCGTTATAGAATTTCGGCTTTTCCTGAAAGCCCCCACCAATCATAAAATTCCCCGGAGTCAAGAGCAAAAAGTGCGTAGGTTCGTCGCAGAAGTACTCGCCTTTAAAGGCGTAACCGTGCTTGATGCCTGCGACATCCCCAAGCGCAAGCCGTTCCCATTTGCTCATTTCGTCCGCCTCCCTCATCCGATAAATTTCCTGTGCGAGTTCTTCACGTTTGCTTGGTTGACCATAGCGTAGTGCATGGTCGTGTCTATTTTGACATGACCGAGTAGCCGCTGCACTTGTTCGATGGGCATTCCTTTGTCTATGGCGCGGGTGGCGAGGGTGCGGCGGAATTTGTGGGGGTGTACTTTCTGCATGTCAGCTCGCTTGCCGATTTCGCGTAGGCGTGTCTCCACGCCGCCGATGAGCAGGCGCTCGTGGGGCAGGGGCAGCGACACGAACAGTGCGGGGCTGTTGTCGCTTCGGCTGTCGAGGTAGTTCAGCAGGTGGATTTTCGTCCGGGCGTCGAAGTAGACCACTCGCTCGCTGCCGCCTTTGCCAAAGACCACGCATTCCCGTTCGTGGAAGTTGATGTCTGCGCGGTTCAGCTGCACCAGTTCGCCCACGCGCATCCCCGTTGAGGCGAGCAGGTCTATCATCGCGAGGTCGCGGATTTCCTCGCAGGCATCGCGGAGCAGCTCTAGGCTTTCGTCGGAAAAGGTCTCCTTGATGGTCTTTTCCGCCTTGACTTTGTGGATGCGCCGCACGGGGCTTTTGAGGATGTAGTCCTCGTCCTCCAGCCACCCAAAGAAGCTGCTGAATATTCGCCGCATGTTGTCCACAGTCACTCTGGAGGAGCCGCGCTCCTTCTGGTAGCTTGCCAAATAGCCTCGCAGGTCGTCCGTTGCGATTTCGCGCACGGGCCTTTTTACGGTGCCGAGCATCGCACGGATGGTCGCGGTATAGTATCTCAGCGACTTCTCCGAACAGCCCTCAATCCGTTTCGCAGCGATAAACACGTCCAACAACCCTCCATTCTCGGCGGCTTCGTGTGGGTCTGGGGCTTTGCGCTCCGAAACTTCCACGTTGTGGAGGCTGTGCGTCAGCACCCGCCGTAGCTCCTCCAGTTGCGCCTGCGTTAACATCAACGCCATACGTGCCTGAATCTCAGTTATCAACCTGTCCTTCATAACTCCTCCTGCCGTTTCGATAAGAAATGCATTATGCACTGGCAGAAGGAGCAATAAATCATCGTTTAACGCCTGCGTCCGCGACCGACAGCTCGCCGGACATCAGGCGGGGCAGGAGGGTGTCGCGCAGGGCGGCAAGACGGAGGTTCTCGTCGTGATGATTCCGAATCTGCACGAAAAGCGAGTCGACCGTATCGTTGAATTGAACCATCTCATTTCTGGACGGGATGACCACTTCGAGAGCCTTGAGGTTTGCTTGATTGATTTTGGGTTGCACAGCACCGGTAATAATCGATGCTACGCCAGTTTGACTCAAGAGAACATAGAGGCTTTCTACAGTAAAGCCGTTTCGGCCTTGAAGAATATGTGCATGATTGTTGACCCAGAATTTACCCCAGACATACTGAAGTACTGGGAAGCCCGAATCATCAATCACGCTTCCATCCTCGCCAAGCAAAAGGTAGATGCCATCAAACAGATAGTCGTCGACGTAGTCCATAAGTGCAGCTGCGCCGTAGTAGGGATAGGTTTTATCCATTTTCTCACGCTGACTGCCGGAAAGTGGCACACGCTTGGAGTCAAAAATCTCAATGACTTCACCCAACTTGCCGTTTGGCTCGAGTCCGCCGAATCGCTCCGACCAGATGGCCTGCGCCATCTGTTCTAAACGATGATTTATACGCTTGTTGGCAGCAATCTTGTCATCCAAAGCGGTTAAGGTGTCAGCTACTGTCTGCTGTTCGTGAATCATCGGCAGGTTCACTTTGATGTTGGCGAAAGCGTTCCGCGTGATAGTGTCAAACACCGAACCGTGTGTCTGGTTTTCTAGAAGTCGGATACTGTCCTTCAATAAATAGTAGAGGTAGGTTTGCAAGATAGCGCCCTTCTTGCCCCTTATCCCATAGCAAGACTGATTGAATGCCATCGGGAACGGAATCATCGCCAGTTCGCCCACTGTGCCGCGAGCTGAAATAATGATGTCGTCGTGCGCCAACATCTTGCTAGAGCTATTGTTAAAGCCAGTTTGGGTTATGGACTTTTCAGTGGAATACACGTAGCGGTCATCGTTATTGAAGTCCTTGACTGAAAGCCACGGAATTTCACCGTCCCAGTATTCAGGAATGCTGGTTTTCGGTGTTCCGCCACCGATAAGGTCGATAATGTCAGCCAACTGGTGAGCTGTTCGTTCGGTTCTCATTCCTCCTCACCTCCCGCGCAGACGACGTCAGGGTTATAGTGCATCATGGCATGTTCTTGCGATTTGCCCTTCATTGCGCCGTGTCGAGTGGTTATTGCAAATTCTGCAATAACCAGCCTGTCGGAATTTGGAATGTGCAAATTTTGCAAATTGCTTTTTTCGGCAAGCTCGTCCTCGGCAAATATGTTCTTGATATGCCGAGAAGCGACGCTGACGCTCCGCCCAAATACCTGCGCGATTTGCGCTTGGGAGAGCCATAACGTCTCCCCGTCGAGGCGGCAGTCCACCTTGACCTCGCCGTCTGAGGAGCGATAGATGATAATCTCGGAATTGTCAGATGTCATGACTCCCTCCTCTAAAGCCACTAAGTTGAATAATCATCTTTCTCTCACCAGTGGCGAGAGTTTTTCGTTGAAATTATATGTCATACCCAATCGCCCCCAGTCTTGTGCGAATCTCGCCCTCCAGCTCGTGGGAGCGCTTGAACAGCTCGGAGAGCTCGCCGGTGAGCCGCGCCATCTTCTCCTCGAAGGGCTCGCCGTCGTCCTCCTGCTCCTCGATGCCCACGTAGCGGCCCGGCGTGAGGATGAAGTCCTGCTTGGCGACCTCCTCCGTGGTCACGGCGGCGCAGAAGCCCTTGACGTCCTCAAGCGCCCCGTCGCCGAATGCCTCAAACGTGGCCGCAATCCTGGCGATGTCCTCGGCGGTCATCTCGCGCAGGCGGCGGTTGACCATCGAGCCCATCTTGCGCGCGTCGATAAAGAGGGTCTTGCCCTTCTGCCTCTTGTTGCGATTGATGAACCAGAGCGACACGGGAATCTGTGTCGTGTAGAACAATTGCGTCGGCATGGCGATGATGCCCTCAACCAGGTCGTCCTCCACGATCCTGCGCCGGATAGCGCCCTCGCCGCCGCTCTGTGACGAGAGCGAGCCATTGGCGAGCACCATGCCGATTTTGCCCTCGGGTGCAAGGTGGAAGATCATGTGCTGCAGCCATGCGAAGTTGGCGTTGCCGGACGGCGGCAGGCCGTACTTCCACCGCTTGTCGCCGTCGAGCGAGCCGTCGTTCCAGTCCGAGAGGTTGAACGGCGGGTTGGCGAGGACGAAGTCGGCCTTCAGCGTCGGGTGCAGGTCGTTGTGGAACGTGTCGGCGTTGTATGCGCCGAGGTCGGCCTCGATGCCACGGATGGCGAGGTTCATCAAGGCCATCTTGCGCGTGGTCGGGTTCGCGTCCTGCCCATAGACGGAGAGGTTGCCGATGTTGCCCGAGTGGCTCTTCACGAAGTCCGTGGACTGCACGAACATGCCGCCCGAGCCGCAGCAGGGGTCGTACACGCGTCCCAGATAAGGCTGCAGGACCTCCACGAGCGTCCGCACCACGCAGGACGGCGTGTAGAACTCACCAGCGCGCTTGCCTTCCTGCTCGGCGAATTTCGAGAGGCAGTACTCGTAGGTGCGCCCGAGGATGTCCTTGTCCGTGCCATGCTCGATCATCTGGATGTTCGTGAAGAGGTCGACCACGTTGCCAAGGCGGCGCTTGTCGAGGTCGTCACGGGCGTAGTTCTTGGGCAGGATGTCCTTCAGGCGCCTGTTCTCCTTTTCGATCGCCCGCATCGCGTCGTCTATGGCCGTGCCTATCTCCTCTTTGTGCGCCGCCTGCGCGATGACGCTCCACCGCGCCGACGGAGGCACGTAAAAGACGTTCACCTCTGCGTAGGCGTCCTTGTCCTCGACATCGTCGTTGTCGGCCTCCAGCTCGCGGTACCGCTCCTCGAACGTGTCCGAGATGTACTTCAGGAAGATGAGCCCCAGCACGACGTGCTTGTACTCCGCCGCGTCCATGTTGCCGCGCAGGATGTCCGCAGCGCTCCATATCTGCTGCTCAAACCCGATGCTTGCCGTGCTTCCCTTTGACACTGCTCATTCCTCCTCATGTGGCACCTCTCTGCCAACGAATAGCCCCGGGTCGCTATAGGTCGCCCTGTTGCCTGCGCTGTGGGCCCGCTACCGCTCTGTGCCCACGCGACGCCCTTCCACAGCATTGCCCCCGCAGGCATCCCCCCTATAAACACCGCAGGTCCATTCTACCCCATCGGCCCGCAGCCGGACGAGGGCCGTCGCCGCAAGTCCGGTCGCACATCCGTGCCGGAACGTTACCGTTCACACCCCCACGGTCATTCCGAGCCCCCACTGACAGTCCGAGCCCCCACTGACATGCCGAGCCTGCCGAGGAATCCTAGGGTTCGAGCGCCCGGAAAACGCATCGCGTTTTCAGCGAGGACGGCGCGACAGTCCTGCGGACTGGGAAACAGCGCGGTGCGCTGTTTCCGGGCGAAGCTGCGAAGCAGCGTATGAGCCCCTGAGCGGGTGAGCCCATGGAACCGACAGGCCCACGGGCCCGAGCGCCCGGAGAACAGTCCGGCGGACTGTTCTTAGCGAGGACGGGCCGCCCGGCCCATGGAGAGCGAAGCAGCCGACCGCAGGTCGAAACGCCTCCCGACCGCAGTCGACCGCTTGCGCGGTCGAGGATCCCTCGACAGGCTCGGGATGACAGTGGGGGTGTGAACGCTGGAAGGGCTTGGGTCATAGTGTCCTGCGGCAACGAGAGGCGGGCGGTTCCATGGGCCGCGTCATCGATTGCCCGTAGTCCCGCAGAGGTCTGATACTATGTAGGGGTTATTGGGAGCAGAGCGGTGAATGAGGGTGCTTTGACGGAGCCGGTCGAAACAACGGGGAGACGAAAGCGGGGCAAGCGCCGCGCCGTCATTGCGGCGGCTGCGGTTTTGGCACTTGCCGTGCTTGTTTTGACGGCGACCTGGGCATGCTATCGTTCAGTGCAGGACGATGGCTTGGAAGGCCTCCTGTATTACGAATATGCCGATGAGCTGCCTCGGCGTGATGTGGTCATCGTGCCGGGTGCTGCTTGGGAGGGCCATAGTCCGTCGTTGGCAATGGCCGGTCGGCTGAACCGGGCCATCGACCTGTATCGTGGCCATCTGGTTGGAGGGATTCTGGTCAGCGGCGGGCCGGAGGAGGCCGAGTCGATGTGCGCGTATCTGCTGGGCGACGGAATACCGGCCCAAGACATCTGGGTCGACTCCCAAGGCCTGAGCACGTGGGACAGCCTCTGCCGGGCGCAGGCGACGTTCCCTCTCGCCAGCTTCTATTTCTGCACCCAGGAGCAGTATGCCGGGCGGGCCGGATACCTGATGCGCTGCCTGGGCATGGAAGGCGGCTGCATCAACGCCGACCTCATCGTGTACCAGGGTGCCGCAGTGGCTGCCCGCGAGTATCTGGCGGCCAGCAAGGCTGTGGCGAACGGTGCCTTGGGCACTCGTCCGGCCCACAGCATCGCCGAGCAGCCTATCGTCTCAGCTGCTGGCGACGGTGGCGGCAGTGTCGGAGGCGGTGGCGGTGGCACGGGCGAGGGGAGCGGCGCGGGCGAGGGGAGCGGCACGGGCGACGGCTCCGGCAGCGGCACGGTCGTCCAAGCCGCTCCGGCTGCCGAACAAGGCCCTGAACGCGCCCCGACCTTGGGCAGCGGGCTCAGCAGCGCCGACGATGCGGGATACGACCCGGATGCTGCCGTGGCCTACGCCCGGCGCTTTGTCAAAAGCCGCAATCGCGCCTATGCCGAGACCGACCAGAACTGCACCTCCTTCGTCTCGCAGTGCCTGGTGGCCGGCGGCCTTGCGATGGACGACTCGCCGCCGCCGCAGGCCGGGCAGCGCCTGGTCGTGGACAATGCGCCGCAAAGCTGGTACAGCTCAAGCATTCTAGGAGAGGTCGAATCTCCGCCCTTGTATCGCATGAGCACGGCATTTTGTCGGACCAGCGACTTTTGCTCCTATTGGACGAAGAATCGCGGTATGGAGGAGAAATCCTACGACAACACCTACGAGGGGCGTGACTCTTTGATACGTGAGGCGTATCCCGGCTGCGTGGTTCTGCTCTATGACAGCCAGGGCCGGATAGCCCACCTGGGACTGGTCAGCCAGGTGGAGGAGAGCGACCTATGGTACTGCGGGAACACCAGCGACCGCCTGGACTTCAGCGTCTGTTCGCTCAGCAGTACGGAGTACCCCACGTTCGGCGTCATTTTTATGAGGTGAGTTCCACGAACGTCTCACACCGTCCTTGCGGCGCGTGTATAATGTTCGCTGTAGAGAAGCAATAGGGAGAAGTGTGTGCGAAGCCGCAATCGCGGCTCGACATGAGGAGGCTTCAATGGGCGCTGAGGCATCAACCGTCACCGAGAGGTCTGGACGAGCACGGGGCGTTTCGCTGTTGCTGGGTGCGCTGTTGCTTTGCGTCGCCATGCTGGCGACGAGTGCGCAGGCGTTCGCCTCTCATAAGGGCAACAACTGCACGCTGGAATCATTGACGGTAGAAGTCAGTGGCGACGGCGGTGTTCATTGGATCGAGATGAGCACGGGCGGCAACTCGACCCAGACGTTTGACTGCTCTTGGAACGCGATATCGATCAGGGCAAAAGCCGTCGATGTCAATTGCACGGAGGACTCTGGCGAAGGCCCTTGGTCGCATGATGTTCCCATGAATGCAGGCAGCACGGATGACGGCACCGACATCTCTTCCGCCACACCCATCGCCACAGACGTCTTTGGCACGTACAGCAACGGCGACCAGCCGACCCTGCTGACGGTGGGGCCATTGAATATCACCAACCTGGACGATGTTTATTTCAGCTTCTGGTTAGCAGAGTACGGTGCTAACTTCAGTGTGGTTAGGCGCCTGCACCTGCAACGCGAGGCGCCGGAGCCGATGACGGCAAGCCCGGCTTCTGCCACGTTCGACCTCAATACGGACAGCCAGGCCGATGTGGCCGTCACGCTCACCCCCGGCGACGGAGTCTTTGCCAATGCCGTCACCGCAGCAGAAAAGTCCAACCCCTCTGCAAAACGCGCACTGACCCAAGGTTCCGACTATTCGGTCAGCGGAAACATCGTCACCATCAGCAAGGCCTTCCTTGCCACCTTGACGGCAGGGGACTACATAGTGGAGTTCGCGGCCACTCTCGGCGTCGCGCCCACCGTCGCGCTCAGCGTTGTGGACACCACGCCGCCGCCTGACCCTGGGCCTGACCCTGGGCCCACCGACCCGACCGCCGCCTTCAAAAACGGCATCAACAAGAAAGCGGTCGGCGACAAGACCGAGCTGGTCTTCATAATCGAGACAACCTTGCCGACCGTGTTGCCTGCCGTCTCCGTAGACGGCTCGGCGCTGGATGCCAGCCAGTACACGATTACCTCCGGCTCGGTGGTGGTCACGCTGGCTGCCGGCTATCTGGACACCCTGTCCGTCGGCACGCACACCCTGCTCGTGGAGTTCGACGACGGAACCAGGGCGTCAGGAACTTTCAGCATTCAGGCAGCTGACGACGACGAAGACGGCGACGACGGCGACGACGGCGGCGGCGACGAAGGCGAAGGCAACGATAGCGACAATGGGGCTGACGGGGAAGGCGGAAGCGTCCAAGGCACCGGCAGCAGCGATGGCGACGCCAACAACGCCAACAGCGGCAACAACGGCAACAACGAAACGGCGCTGCCGACCACAGGAGACGACTTCTGGATGTTGGCGGTGCCGCTTTCGCTCATGGCACTCGGAGCAATCGCACTGTATCGAAGGCGTGTCGTCAAGTAGCTGCCTTCAGGCAAAGCCCGCCTGCCCCCGCCCCCGTCCCGAGCGCTTCCTTGGACTACAGGAACGAGTTCCCCATAAACTCAAGCTTGGTGCGTAGGACGCGACGAACCGATCGATCGATCCGCTCTTCGCTGAGCCTTCCCATATCAAGGGCCGCACGCACGCCATTGATTGCCTGCTCGAGGCTTGGCGGCATGAGAACGATGTCGCACCCTGCCCCTAAGGCAAGGACGGCGTTTTCCTCCTCATCGACAGCGCCCATCTCCAGCGAGTCGGTTATGATCAGTCCTTCGTATCCCATCTCTTCCCTCAACAACCCCTGCACCACGGTTGGCGAAAGCGAGGCAGGGGCATCGTCCCCGGTCACCGCAGGAAGGGACAGGTGCCCTACCATGACAAACGGCACGCCAGCACGAATTGCCGACACAAACGGCAGCAGTTCGACTTCGCGCAGGTCTTCAGCCGACCGGGCCGACGTTATTCCTGCATCATGGCTGTTTCCTGTGGCGGAACCGATACCGGGGAAGTGCTTCGCACAGCACAGCATGCCGTGCTCCAAAAGGCCTTCGACCTGAGCCGCTGCCATGCGGGCCACTCGGTCAGGGTCGTCTCCAAAAGAACGCCGTCTCATGGTGCCGCTGTCAGGGTTGTTGACGATGTCGCACACGGGGGCAAAATCGACGTTGAAACCGAGGGGTTTCAGATATCCCCCTATAGCGGATGCCGCGCTCTTGGCCAAAGCGGGGTCGTCAGATGCCCCGATGTCAGCCATGTCGCCAACATTGGCAACGTCGAAGCCGACGTTTCCGCCAATCCGCGACACTGCACCGCCTTCCTCGTCGACGCATAAAAACGGCGGGATGTCGTTTGACTCGAGCCCATGGCGCAGGGTGTCGTCGAGCATCGCCTTCGTCTGCTCCGCATCGATGAGGTTTTGCGCGAAATACACCAGCCCGCCGACAGGCCACCGCCTCAGTGCTTCCCGAGTCTGGCCGTCAGCCCGAGTCACCGTCTCCGCATCGACCATGCTTTCTGGTCGAACGACAAACAGCTGCGCCACCTTGTGTTCGAGGCTCATCCCGTTCACTATGGCATCGATTCTGCGGCTCAGCTCTGGAGTCTGTGAGGGAGCACTGCACCCCCCAAGCACAAGGCCCGTCAAGGCGACAGCTCCGGTGCACGAGAGCGCCATAAAGCCTCTGCGGCTCAGGTCGTTGTCGGAAGTGCCCTTTTGACACTGCTCGTTTCTCCCCATGTGACCCTCTCCTACGCTGACGGCCCGTCGGCCAGGGCCGCGATCATATGGCCGAGGGTGCGGACGCACTCGGGTGCGGCGGGGATGTAGGGCCAGACGTGGCACATCCCCTCGCCGCTGACGAACTCCGTGGGCACCCGGGCGGCGGCGAGGCGCTCCAGGAAGTCGGGCATCAGCGGGTAGAGGACCTCGTGGGTGCCGGAGAGGACCATGGTCTGTGGGAAGCCAGAGAAGTCCCCCTCCAACGGACGCAGCATCCACGGGGCGGTGCCCGGCCGCTCGGGCATCAGCCGTGCCAGCACGTCGAAGAGCGAGAGGGGGATCATCACGTCGAGGGGCGCGAAGGCGGCCATCTGCGCACGGATGTGCGGCTCGAACAGGGACTGGGCCGGCGAGGCCAGGACGAGCTGGCGGGGGAGCGGGCGGCCTGCGGCCCGCAGGGCATGGGTGAGCGTGAGGGCAAGCGTCGCGCCTGCCGAGTCGCCGAGCACGGCGATCCGGGCGGGGTCGTGGCGCTCGCACATCCGCTGCCAGGTGGCGAGCACCATGTCGTGGGCCTCGTATAGGGTGGCCTGGGGCAGGAGGGGATAGGCGGCAAACCAGACCTCGGCACCGGTCTCTCGGACAAGGCGGTCGACCGCCACCCAGTGGGCGAACAGGGCTTCGAAGAGGAAGCCTCCCCCGTGCAGGAACAGCACGACCGGCGCGTCGGCGGGGCGGGCGCTGCTTCCTGCGGCCGGAGGGCCCCCTGCGATCGTCGGGCTGGCAGGCGGCACCAGCGAGGGGCCTCTGTCTTCTGTGGCCTGCGTGGCACCTGCGATCCGTGTGCTCTGCATAGCTCCTGCGGCCCGTACAAGCTGAGGAGCCCGCGCGACCCGCATGGCCCGCGAAGCCCCGGCCCGTGGGGAGACGATCGGGCACGGGCGGCCCTCGATGCGCTGGTCACGGACTGTGTGGGACGCGCGTATGGGCCTTGGCACACCGACAGGCCGCCGCCCCACGCTGTGCGCAAGCCAGCGGCGAAGCTCGGCCTCGGGCAGCCCGAAGACGCGCTTGTGCCCGAACCAGCGGATGAACTGCATCTCCATGCGATACGTCATGCTCGGCATAATAGGGCCAGTATAGAGCAAAACCCAGGCTTGCGCCGAGCACCTACGCCCAGCCCGACAGCAGCGCATGCGTGTGCGGGGGAGCCGCCACAAAGGAAAGGCCGCCTCGAAACAGTAATGAAATGGGGATAATCTGGCGGGATGTACGGGACTTGAACCCGCGACCTCTGGCTTGACAGGCCAGCGCTCTAACCAACTGAGCTAACACCCCGCATGGGTGAGCTGCCGAAAAAGCAGCGGACGCTATTCTACTCGGAAACACCTGCGCGTGTCTACTGGCAGCAAGCTGCTATTTTGAGTCGGCTTGCGTCGTCGTTACTGTTCACACCCCCACTGTCATTCCGAGCCTGTCGAGGAATCCTCGGTCGCGCCAGCGGCCGACCGCAGGTCGAAGGGCCCCCTGACCTACCGTTGGACACTGCGTGTCCAAAGATTCCTCGGCGGAGCTCGGAATGACAGTGGGGGTGTGACGTGTAACGCGTTGTCTGCTTGGTGGGCGATGACGGATTTGAACCGCCGACCTTCTGCGTGTAAAGCAGCTGCGCTACCGCTGCGCCAATCGCCCGTCGCTCCTTGACAGGGGACAAGTATACCAACAACCGGGGGCAGCACCAACAAGGGCAGCAGGTACCGCAGCGGGCGCCGTATCCGTCGCCGCAGCGGGCGCCGTGCTGCTGCACCCACAGGCACCGCACGTCTCGCTATATGACTGCATCTTCTATATGATATACTCCAATATCGACATCGTCCAACGGACTGCCCAACACCAGCGTCAAGGCACCAAGGAGGAAGGATGACACAGGATCTGCCGACCCACAGGGAACAAGCCCCGCCGAGCCGCACAGAGCAAGCCCCGCCAGCGTACCACCGCGCCCGCGTGTGGCAGATCGGCTTCTTTGCGCTCAACAATACCGCAGTGAACCTCTATTACATGATGATCATGTACATCTCGTACTGGGCGGCTGGCGTGCTCGGCCTGGCGGTCGTGGTGGTTACGGGCATCCTGCTCGCGATGAGCGTGTTCGACACCGTCACCGACCCGGTGGTCGGTTGGTTCATCGACCGTACCAATGGGCGGCTGGGCAAATTCAGGCCCTTCATGATTCTCGGCAACCTGCTCATGATAGCCGGCATCTCCCTTATGTACCTCACGCATTCTGTGGATGCGGGCAGTGCGGGCAGCCTTGTCGCCGCCCTGCTTTTCGTGGCCTGTTACCTCGTCTACATCGTGGGCTACACCTGTCAGTTCTGCGTCACGCGCGCCGCCCAGAGCGTGCTGACCAACGACCCGAAGCAGCGGCCGGTCTATGCGGGCTTCGACATGGTCATGAACATCGTCCTCTATGTCGGCGTGAGCATGGTGGTGAGCAACTACCTCGAACCCAAGTACGGCGGGTTCACGGCGGAGATGTTCGGGGAGTTCTTCCTCATCACCATCACTGCGGCTGCCGTCTGTACCCTGCTTGCGGTCGTGGGCATCTGGGGCAAGGACCGCCAGCAGTACTTCGGCCTTGCGCAGCCGGCGCCACGGATCCGTCTCCGTGAGTATTGGGACGTCATCGCCCATAACCGCAGCGTTGCCTCGCTGATGGTGGCGGCAGGCATCGACAAGCTCTGTGCGAACGTCGCCACCAACAATGCGACCGTCGGCATCATCATCTTCGGTGTCATCTGCGGCGACTATGCGCTTATGGGCCAGATGAACATGTTCGTCTTCATGCCGAGCCTCGTCCTGAGCCTGCTCTGCGTCTGGTTCGCCCGCCGCATCGGGCAGAAGCGCGCCTTCCTTTTGGGCACCTACGGTGCGCTCGTCACCACGGCGGGCATCTTTGCGCTGTTCGTCCTCGGCGACCCGCGCAGCCTGAGCTTCGCCAACTGGGGTGTCTTCACCGTCGCGCTGCTGGTGCTCACGGCAGTGCGGGGCGGCTTCATGTCCATCAACAACTCCCTGCTCGTCCCCATGGTCGCCGACATCTCCGACTCCGAGGTCGCGCGCAGCGGACGCTACGTCCCCGGCATCATCGGAGCGGTGTTCAGCTTTGTGGACAAGCTCTTCACGCAGCTCAACAACGTGATCGTGGGACTGCTGATGGTGGCGATCGGCTTTGGCCAGATGTACCCCACGACTGCGACGCCGCTGACGCCGGCGCTGTTTTGGGCAGGCATGTTCTGCCTGTGCGGGCTGCCTGCCTTGGCGTGGGTCGTCAACATCGTCTGCATGCGCTTCTATCCGCTCGACCGTGTGCGGATGGCGGAGATACAGCAACAGATCGCCGAGCGGAAGCTCGAACCCGTGACGCAGGCGGGAGACGGGGGAGAAGGGGCGGGCCCCATGGGATAAAGGGTGTGCTTACGGGGACAAGGGGCGGATTTTGTGGGATGAGGAACGGCCTCCTGCCTCATGGCCCATCCTCCGTCACATGATGCAATGCGCACCCCTGCTGTCGAGGCTGCGCATTGCCCGTTTGCTGGGTCTGCCGTGCATGCCGGCTGTTGGTTGACCTACCATCAAATGATACAATGCACACCCCCTGAGATAAAATCGTTTGACATTAGGGGGAATCGTTTGACATTGGCTCGTTACTGTTCACACGCTCTACGGTTGTTCACACCCCACTGTCATCCCGAGCCCCACTGTCATCCCGAGCCCCACTGTCATCCCGAGCCCCACTGTCATCCCGAGCCTGCCGAGGGATCCTCGACCGCGCCAGCGGCCGACCGCAGGCCGAAGGGCCCCCCGACCTGCCCTTGGACACTGCGTGTCCAAGGATTCCTCGGCGGAGCTCGGAATGACAGTGGGGCTCGGGATGACAGTGGGGTGTGAACAGTAACATTGGCTCGCTCCTTGTTTTTATCTAATCTTCGTTTTCCTCGGCTTCGGAACCGGGGTAATTGGTTCGAGAATTCCGATGACTTTGCAGAGTAGATCTCGGTCATCCACATCAACGACGTAATGCTCTTTCGCGCCATCATACGGAAATCCTCTGCCGAATCTGTCCCTCCCGCTTCCTTTCAATCTGCTCCATACGCCAACGCGTGATATCGGTGATAAGCTCGTAGTCTATTGGCTTGTCAATCGGAAGTCGGATAGCCCCCTTGCTCGTCTTGTATCCCATCAGCCGTTCGAAGAACACGCCCACCGCATCGCCCCCGGGGTAGATACCGATGTGATGCTTGAACGCCGCGAAGTGGATAATGTTCTCACCTCGCCAAAACGTCGGCATCCGATATGAGATTTTCTCTGTCGCCCCCGGTGCGGCGTCGCGGATAGCGTCGCAGATATTTCGCAGGAGCGGCTGAGCCTCTGCGCCCTGTTCGTCAATGTATTCGTCAATCGCCGTAGCCGTGCCTATGCCGCTACTTTTCTTTTCCATATGTGCTCACCGTACCCTCTCAGCAGCGCCACTTGCATTGTGCCGGATTTGACTCATCCTCTATCGCAATAACTTTGAGCGCGGCGGTGTAGTCGGCGCAGACCTCCTCGGCGACTGCATCGTATTCGGCCTTCTTCGCTTCAAGCCCCAAACGGTCGTAGGCGACTGCCGCTGCTGCGTAGAAGTACAGACCGAGCGAATGCGGAGTAGCGTGTATGCTTCCCGCCGACTGCCCGATGGCCCTTGCAGCGGCTTGGGCGACAGGATTGTCATCCAGTTCGCGGGCGGCGGCGTGACACTCGTTCAGGATGATGTTCTTGACATATGGTAGCTTGACCTTGCCATCAAGCCACTCGCGAGCGGCAGCTATCGTGTGAGCGGGCCGCTCGTCATTTGGACAGTGCTTCTCGAACAGCGGGAGCATATTCCGCTCGGCGTAGTCAAGAGTCCAGTTCGCCACCGTCGTTTTGCTCTGCGTCTCGATGAGCCGCATCAAGGCGACGGTAGACAGCGCACTCGCGTCGCCGAGCGTCTTACGCAGTTTCTTAGGCATTGTTTTTGCCCTCCAATTCCTTAGTTATCAACGCTTCCGCTATCCGCAACGCACGGAGCCTATTTCTTTGAAGTGAATACTGTGATGTTCCCTCCTTGAATTTCATTTTGGCGTTCTCCGTCCTGTTTATCATGGATTCGAACGCGCGGAGCGCTTCTTTCAAATCGTCCGGAGCGCAATCGTTCGTATCGCCGATTTCTTCGTCCATCATAGCGGAGGCGACACGCAATGCTTTGAGATTTTCACCCAGCATGGTATGCTGCCATGTTCCCGGCGTCAGTCTTGTCCGAGCTTTTTCGGATTTACTTATGAGTGACGCAATCGGTCGCAGGGCATCCCGAATATCATCGTGTGTGAAATTCTCCATCATCTCACGTTCTCTCCCCTCGCCAGCGCCGCCAGTTTAAGCGTTGTGTTCGCATTCCGAATCGTGATCAGGTTGTAAACGGCTTTGTTCTGAACGATTTTAGACCAGCGCGTCCGCGAGTAGGTCTTGAGCGATGCAGACCAGAAAATCACGCTGCCATAGCAATAAACCTTCTCGTATTCCGGTTTCGCCTCGCCAACGGACGAAAAAATTTCCTCCGCTGTCGCGGGCGGAATCGCAAATATCGCGTTGTGTGTGGAATCTGCGTCGCCGTTCCACCAATCCGGCGCGTGTTTGAGGGCATCTGCCAGATGGTCGGCGGTGATGATTCCGACCGGGATTTTCAGTCCAAAGCCCGTTTCGATAAGTTTTTCG
>JAISGJ010000081.1 GCA_031263105.1 Coriobacteriales bacterium | reverse complement strand
GGCGGCCATGAGGGCCGCCAGCCACGGAAACACCGAGCAGTGCCCCTTCCCCGTAGGGGACGGCGTCCCCGACGTCCCGCCGGGGCGGGACGGACTCGCGACGGGCCGATTGTATCCCCACGTTCGTTACTGTTCGCACAGCACTGTCATTCCGAGCGGAGCCGAGGAATCTTTGGACACGCAGTGTCCAACCGCAGGTCAGGGAACCTTTCTACCTGCGGTCGACCGCTTGCGCGGTCAAGGAACCCTCGGCAGGCTCGGGATGACAGTGGGGGCTCGGGATGACAGTGGGGGCTCGGGATGACAGTGGTGTGAACACAGTAACCCAGGCTCTTCTGTCAGCGCTCGCGGTAGAAGCTGCGGAAGCGGGTGTAGGAGGCGTCGAAATACAGGTCTATGTCCTTGGTGGCCCCGTTGCGGTTCTTCCCGACGATGAGCTTTGCCATGCCGGGATCCGGGCGGTCGGGGCTGTTCGCCTCGTCGTCGGAGGTGGAGCGGTCGACGAAGAGGACCACGTCGGCGTCCTGCTCGATGTTGCCCGACTCCCTGAGGTCGGAGAGCATGGGGCGCTTGTCCCTGCGGCTCTCGACGGCACGGGAGAGCTGGCTGAGCGCGAGGATGGGCACCTTGAGCTCCTTTGCAAGCACCTTGAGGCCGCGCGATATCTCGCCCACCGTGACCCAACGGTCCTGCTGGCCCCTCCCCTTGTCCTGCATGAGCTGCAGGTAGTCGATGACGATGATGCCGCTTTTCACGCCGTTGAGCTGCCGTCGCGCCTTGGCGCGCAACTCGATGAGCGTGAGGTCGGCGGTGTCGTCGATGTAGAACTTGTAGCCGCTCAGGTCGTTGCACACGTCGATGATGTCTTTCCAGTCCGCCGGGGACAGGTTGCCCGAGCGCATGTTCGAGGCATTCACCGAGGCCTCCGAACTCAGGACCCTCTGGGTGAGCTGGACGGCGGGCATCTCCAAGGAGAAGAACGCGACGGTCGTGCCCTCCTTCGCCGCGTTGAGGGCGATGTTGAGGGCCAGCGAGGTCTTGCCGACGCTCGGGCGCGCTGCGAGGATGACGAGGTCGCCGCCGCGCAGGCCGGCGAGCAGGCGGTCGAGGTCGGCGAATCCCGTGGGAACGCCCAGCAGGTGCGACTCGTTCTCCGCCATCGTCTGAAGCATCGTCATCGACTCGCCCAGCAGGTCCTCGATGGGGCGGAAGGTCGAGTCGATCCTCTTGTTGGTTATATTGAACAGCAGCTTCTCGGCCTCCTCGACCGCCTCCCCTGCGTCGTCCGTGTTGCTGTAGCCGAGCGCCTGTATGTCGCGCGCTGCCCGTATGAGGTCCCTGAGGAGCGCCTCGCGCTTGACGATCTCGACGTGATGCTCCCAGTTGTACAACGCGTAGTCGTTGTTCGCGACCTCGATGATATAGGCCTTGCCACCGACCGCCTGGAGCTCCCCACGCGCCTCCAGACGCGCCGCCAGCGAAATCTGGTCGATGGGGGTGCGGCCCTGGGAGAGCTCGACCATCGCAGAGAACAGCTTCTGGTGCGCGGGGCGGTAGAACGCCTCGGGCACAAGGCGGGCAAGCACCTCGTCCACGACCCTCTCGTCGATGTCGAGTATCATCGCAGCAAGGACGGCACGCTCTGCCTCGATGTTCTGGGGCAACACGTTGGTTATCTCGTCTGACATAAGGGGCCCTTCCGAATCACGGCACGTTCCCGTCTCCTGGGGAGGAACCGACTGCGCCGGTGCTTCCTTGGGATGAGGAAAGCATAGCATGTATTCATAGCATGTAGTGCCGACAGGTTCAGCCCCGTGGCAGGAATGGGTCAGATTCGTGGCAGCCCTGCGGCACATTCGAGCCATTGTTTTGCAAGGCTCGTCTGCTATCGTAGGTGCCACGGCATCGGCAGGGTTACCGTTCACACCCTCCACGGACGCCCCCACTGTCATCCCGAGCCTGCCGAGGGATCCTCGACCGCGCAAGCGGTCGACCGCAGGTCGAAGGGCCCCCTGGCCTGCCGTTGGACACTGCGTGTCCAAGGATTCCTCGGCGGGGCTCGGAATGACAGTGGGGGCGTGAACTGTAGCTCGGCAGGGACGGCCGGCAGGGACGTCCCGAGTCGCACGTTTGCAGCTTTCGGCAACGAGTGGTACACTACGCAGGCACTTTTCCTGCTCGGGTATCGCCTTCAGCGCCTGAGCCGTAGAGTCCAGAGGAGGTGAAAGATGAAGGCTTATGAACTGTTGTACTTCGTTAGTCCCACATTGGCCGAAGACGAGCGCACGGCCGCACTCAAAAAGGTCGAGACGACCATCGTCTCCCAAAACGGCCTGGTCGACACTGTCGAGGAATGGGGCAAGAAGAAGCTTGCCTTCGAGGTGGACCGGCTGACCGACGGCGACTATATCCTGGTCGACTTCCATGCGGACCCCTCAAGCATCGCCGAGCTCGACCGCGTGCTACGCATTACCGATGCCGTAAAGCGCTTCATGATCGTCAGTCGCGCAGACCGCGACAAAAAAAGCAACGCTGCATGACACCGACGACACATGACAGGCCAGTAAGGCCAACCGGCACAAACGAGTAGTAGAAGGTGATGGACATGAGTATCAACAGAGTCGTTATCAGCGGAAACCTGACCCGCGACCCCGAACTGCGCGCAACCTCCACCGGCATGCCCATTCTTGGGCTGGGCGTAGCGGTGAACGACCGCCGCAAGAACCAAAGCACCGGCGAGTGGGAGGACTATCCCAACTTCATCGACTGCACGATGTTCGGCACCCGCGCGGAAAGCGTCTCGCACTATCTCTCGAAAGGCTCCAAGGTAGCTATCGAAGGCAAGCTGCGCTGGAGCCAATGGGAGCGGGACGGGCAGAAGCGCTCGAAGGTCGAGGTCATCATAGACGAGATCGAGTTCCTTTCGTCACGCGACAGCTCTGCCGCGCCGCGCCCCCAAAAGAGCGCCGAGATTCCGCCGGCCCCGGAGGTCACGGTCTACGACGAGGACATCCCGTTCTAGGGAGACGACGACCGATGCCCGTGGCGCAGGCAGCGGGGGTCGGCCCTTCTTGGACAGCCTGTGGGGCTTTTAGAAGATAAAGGAGAGAGTTGTGGCTGAATACGTACGCCAACCTCGCAAGAAATATTGTCAGTTCTGCAAGGAAAAGATGGACTATATCGACTACAAGGATGCCATGTTGATGCGCAAGTACATGACCGACCGGGGAAAGATCAAGCCGCGTCGCGTTACCGGTACCTGCACCCAGCACCAGCACGAGCTTGCGGTTGCCATCAAACGTGCCCGCGAAATGGCATTGGTTCCCTATGCGGTTCCCGCTGTCAGCGGACGGATCGACCGCAGAGGCCGTGGTTAGGAGAGGCATAGATGAAGGTTATACTTTTGAATGAGCTCAAGGGTCGCGGCGGCGAAGGCGATGTCATCGACGTGGCGACCGGCTATGCCGTGAACTTCCTGTTCCCTCGGCGCATCGCGCTGGCGGCGACCAAGGGCAACCTCAAGCAGCTCGAGCTGCGCAAGCACAACATCGCAAAACGTGAGACGGAACGCCTCGACACCGCCGACGGGCTTATGTCGGCACTCGAAGGGCAGCGCATCCGCATCAGCGCGAAGGTCGGAGAGGAAGGGCAGCTCTTCGGATCCGTCACGCCGGCCCAGATAGCCGATGCGATCAACGAGCGCTTCGGCGTCGAGATAGACCGGCGGCGCATCGACCTGCATGGCGCCATCAAGACCGCAGGCGAGCACCCTGCGGTCGTCAGCATCTATCGTGACGTCAAGGCCACCGTCATCGTCGAAGTCGTGGACGAGAACGCGCCACAGGCCGACGCTGCGGCCCTGGCCGACGAAGAGAAGGCCTCGACGACGATCGATGCCGTCGAGGAGCAGCTCGAAGAGGCCGCACGGAGCCTCGCCGTAACAGCCGACGCAATCGACGGGGACGGGGACGCCGCACAGGCCGTCGCCGCAGCGGCGGTCGAGGTCCTTCGCGACATCGAGGGTGCGCTCGACGCTGCCGTCGTAGGTGCCGTCGCTGCGACGGACGAGGAGGATTCTCCCCTATCCTGAGAAGAAAAGAAGCCAGGCCGCTGCCAAGACCGCCACAACGACGAGTGCCGCACCTATCCACGAACCGACAAGGCAGCCCGTGTTCCCTTTGAGCGCGGCACCGACAAGCCGGTCGTTAAGGGTCCTTCGACGACGATAAAAGACGGAGCCCCTTGGCAGCTCAGGCCATGGCTCCTCCTTGGTGAGGAACCAGGCTCCTCCGCTCTCGACGACCCTGACGAACTGCTCCTGGGTCAAGGCGAGCAGAGGGCGGGAGGCGCTGGCGATGCGCTCCGTGCTGTTGCCGACAAACACCTCCAGCGCGTCTTGCGTCTTGTCGTCGAGTCTTTGGTCGTACCCGATGCAGGCGAGTTCCCCCGCAAAGGACTTCTTTTCGACGTTGTAGGCAACGAATGCCAGGATGCAGTGGACGCGCCAGCCCCGCTGCAGGAGCGCAGCCAGCCTTTCGCCGACAGCCTCGTCCAACATCGCAACCCTCCGGCCGTCATGTGCGATGAGGCCAAGGCCCTCCTCGGACAGCCCAAGACCAAGCTCGGTGCCGACGATGCCCTCCGCCCCTCCGAAGAAGGCGTCTCCTTCTTTGCCCAGCGGCCTGAACCCCCCATAGAAGCCCTCGTAGACATCGGTAACGGACGCGACGCTTCCCATGCGTTGCCCATGGGCATGCAGGACTGCCCTCATGTGGTCCCCCAGAGGATCCTGAAAGCGCTCAACGCTGTGCAAAGACCGTTGTCCCATGCGGCAATTATACGGCATCGCACCTCACGGGTTGCCGTCACGGTATTGCCGGTCACACCTCTGCTTTACCGGTCACACCTCTGCTTTACCGGTCACACCCCCACTGTCATTCCGAGCCTGTCGAGGAATCTTCGACCGCGTCAGCGGTCGAGCGTGGCCAGAGGGCGCCTCGGCCCACGCTCGGCTGCTTTGCGCTCCGTGGGCCTTCCGGCCCGTCCTCGCTGAAAACGCGGTGCGTTCTCCGGGCGCTCGGGTTCCGTGGGCCTTCCGGCCCGTCCTCGCTGAAAACGCGGTGCGTTTTCCGGGCGCTCGGACCCAAGGATCCTTCGGCAGGCTCGGGATGACAGTGGGTGCTCGGG